>JAAZFD010000320.1 GCA_012511925.1 Clostridiales bacterium | reverse complement strand
TGCCCGCTCCGACCTTTCCAAAGGTGTAGTTAAAGCCAACCACTACGGTTTTGAAGTTGAGCCTGTTTTTTAATTCGAGTATAAAATCAAGTGGCGGTGTTGAACATAGCTTTTCGTCAAAATTATCTGCTACTATATTAGAAATTCCGTTTACTTTTATTGCTTCGAAACGCTCTTCATTTGATAATAGCAAGCGCGGCTTATCGTTTTTTGCGTATATGCTCATGGGGTGATTTAAAAATGTATAAACGATTGGTTGGGATTGCGCTTTTTCGCTTAACTCCAAGGTTCTTTTTATTAACTGCACATGCCCTAAATGCACTCCATCAAAAAAGCCTAATGCCACCACGCTGTTTTTTGTGTTCGCTTGTACGTTCATTACCTTATCCCTCGGAAAATTGAGTTTTTATATGCAGTTCACCATATTTTATCTCGCCTATTCCTAAAAATGTATCATCATAGTAAACCAATCCCAATGCGTTTTCCTCGCAACCATTATACGCTATGCTCGCTCCATTTGTAAGCAGGTGAAGTGCTCTTTCGTTGGTTTCAAGCCGTATCTCACCTAAAAAGCGTAGTGCTTCATCGACATTTGTTATGTGTGCTTCAAGTTCGTTGTTCATAACGGCTTCGTTTAGTTCGGCTATTGAGATTGCGTTTTCGATTGTGAAATCGCCGGATTGCGTTCTTTCCAAAAAAGATAAATAACCGAAGGTGCCTAACTCATGAGCACTATCTAGGCAAAGCGTTCTGAAATATGTGCCTCTTGAACAGCCTATTTGCAACAAAAAGCGATTCTTATCTGTTTGTTTGATTATATCTATATAGTGAATATTCGCTTTCCGAGGAGTGCGCTCTACAACTATTCCTTTTCGTGCAGCCTTGTAAAGCCTTTCGCCATCTACGTTCACAGCCGAATACATGGGCGCAAGTTGTGAAATCTTGCCTATGAATTTGTTTTTTGCTTGCTCTAAATCTGATAATAATACATCTGCTTCCTTTTGCTCGGTGATTGTGCCGTAGGAATCCAATGTATCGGTTTCAACTCCGAAAGTGAACTCTGCAATGTATTCCTTGTCCTTGTCAACCAAGTAATCGAATAGCCTTGTAGCTCTGCCAACTAAAATAGGCAAAACACCGCAAGCACCTGGGTCTAAAGTGCCTGTATGCCCCACCCTTTTTATAGATAAAGCCCTTCTGACATCCTGCACAACATTTGAGGACGTCATTCCAGGCGGTTTTAGAATATTTATAACTCCGTCGAACATTATGCTTCGAGCGTGTCAATAGCGGCAGAAACAATCATATCGTAAAGCGATTCAAAAGGTAGGTCGGTTTTTACACCAGCGGCGTGAACGTGTCCACCTCAGCCAAAGTTTTGAGCTAAAGCCGCAACATCATTATTTCCCTTGCTACGCAGTCCAACCTTGTATGAACCGTCTTGACACTCACGCATAAAAATCGCAATTTCTACCGATTCGATATCACGAATATGGTCAATTATACCTTCAGCATCATCACCTTTTGCATTGTATCTCTGCAAATCCTGTTGAGTTACAACTGAAATTCCAATCTTTTCATTGTGTTTTAACTCGAAGGTTGATAGCGCAAAGCCTAACAGTTTTGTTTTTGCAATCGGAACATTCCTATATACGAGAGTGTTCAACTCGGAAGGATTCGCTCCGAAACGCATTAGCGCCGCCGCAACCTCGAATGTATTTGAGTTTGTGTTTGAAAACGAAAAGTTCCCCGTATCCGTCATTATGGCAGTATATAAGCAATCGGCTATTTGTGAGGAAATGAAGCCTAACATGGTCTTTACAAGCTCAAAAATTATCTCGCCTGTTGCAGCACAATAAGGGTGAACCTCATTATGCATTGCAAACATAGAATTAGTGCCATGATGGTCTATTGATAATGTGTTTTTAGCACCTTCGAAAATCTTATTTGCAGCGCCAAGTCGTGAAACATCAGCACAATCGACAGCTATTGCGGTTTCAAATTTTTGGGCTTTATCGGGTGTGATGATTTCGTTTGCGTATTGCAAAAACGAATACGTTTGTGGAATCCTATCTTGGCAAACAATAGTGCACTGCTTGTCCATAAGTTTCAATGCAGAATAAAGCGCCAAGCCAGAACCAATGGAATCGCCATCTGGAGAAATATGAATTATTATAGCGTACCCATCGTTCTGCTTTAAAAACTCTGAGATTGCGTTTATTCCTTCATAATTTTTTAGCATTGTCCCCTCCTGTTACCCATCAATCGTCGTCTTTAGGTATGTTTAACCTGCTTAGTATTTCCCCAATATGAACGCTGTACTCAATCGAGCTATCGAGCGAAAATGTTATTTGGGGCAAGCGGCGAATCTTCATGCGGTTCCCTAGCTCCCTTGATATAAAGCCTGCTGCATTATTCAAGGCATCTATTGTATCTGTTCGTACTTTTTGATCTGTGTCGTAAACGCTTACACGCACCTTTGCGGACTTATAATCGTTCGTTACGCTAACAGAAACTATGGTAGCCATTATGCTAACTCTGGGGTCTTTAACATCTCGAATAATGTCCGAAAGCTGTTTTTTAACCTCTTCATTTATCCTATCCAGCCGATTTACAGCCATACGCCCTCCAAATACTTATTTCGCTTAAATGCTCGTTCTCTTAACTTCTTCCATAATAAAGGCTTCTATTATGTCGCCTTCTTGAATATCATTAAAGTCTTCGATGCCTATGCCGCACTCATAACCCGTTGCGACTTCACGAACATCGTCCTTAAAGCGTTTGAGTGAAGATATTTTGCCCTCGTGAATAACTATTCCATCACGAACTATACGAACCTGTGAGTTCCTCGTTACCTTGCCGCCCTGCACGTAGCCGCCTACAATAGTGCCGATTCCTGAAACCTTGAACGTATCACGAACGGAAATGCTACCCAATTCAACCTCTTTGTATTCGGGTTCGAACATACCAAGCATTGCCTTTTGCACATCTTCGATTGCACCATAGATTACCCTGTATAGGCGCATATCAACGCTTTCACGCTCTGCAGCCAGCTTAGCACCTGCATCAGGACGAACATTAAAGCCAATAACTATAGCATTTGAAGCAGAGGCAAAAATTATGTCTGTGTTTGTAATTGCACCAACTCCGCCATGTATACATCTTACACGCACTTCTTCGGTTGAGAGTTTTTCTAACGCTTGCTTTACCGCTTCAACAGAGCCTTGTACGTCTGCCTTAACAATAATGTTTAGGTCTTTAACTTGACCCTCGGAAATTTGTGTAAACAGGTCGTCTAACGAAACCTTGCTCATCTGTTTTAGCTGTTCCGCCTTTTGCTTATCCTTACGCTCTTCTGCTACTTGGCGAGAGAGCTTGTCGATTTCTGCAACATTCAGAATATCTCCTGCGGACGGTACTTCGGAAAATCCTAATACCTGAACAGGTATGCTTGGACCTGCTTCCTCAACTCGTCTGCCCTTGTCGTCCATCATTGCACGAACTCGTCCGTATGCCGTACCTGCTACTATTGTATCGCCTATACGCAAAGTTCCGTTTTGAACGAGTACAGTCGCAACTGGACCTTTGCCCTTGTGCAATTCTGCTTCGATTATTGTGCCCTTTGCTAAGCGATTTGGATTCGCCTTTAATTCAAGAACATCCGCCTGCAAAATAACCATTTCAAGCAACGAATCAAGCCCCATGCGTTTCTTAGCAGAAACATCTACGCAAATTGTTTCTCCGCCGTAATCTTCAACAACAAGGTTATGCTCGGTTAGCTGTTGCTTTATTCGGTCGGGGTTTGCTGTTTCCTTATCAATCTTGTTTATCGCAACGATAATTGGAACTCCTGCCGCCTTTGCATGGTTAATAGCTTCTACAGTTTGGGGCATAATGCCATCGTCTGCGGCAACTACTAAAATTACAACGTCGGTTACTTGAGCGCCACGGGCACGCATCGAGGTAAACGCCTCATGCCCGGGAGTATCAATAAATGTGATAGGCTTGCCGTTGCACGAAACCGTATATGCGCCAATGTGCTGTGTAATTCCGCCTGCCTCGCCCTCTGTAACTGCACTCTTTCTGATAGCATCTAACAGAGAGGTTTTGCCGTGGTCAACATGACCCATTATCGTAACAATGGGAGGTCTTGTCATCAACAGGCTTTCATCTGTGTCTTCGTCTGCACTTTCTATTAGCACTTCTTCATGCGTTTTTGCAACTCTAAGCTCTAATTCGATATTGTAGTCAGCTGCAATTACTTCACAAGTATCGAAGTCGATTTCTTGGTTTATCGTAGCTAAAATTCCCAAGCCGAAAAGACGCTTAATTATATCGGAAGCAGGCTTGCCCAGCTTCTCTGCAAGGTCTTTTATCGAGGTAAACTCGGCAGTGAGAACTGCTTTTTCGATTACAACAGGTTCTGGCTTATGACGGGGAGCCTGTTGCCTTCTTGCTTTCCTGCGGTTGCCCATGCGTGCATCATCATCGAATACTATTTCAGGAGCCGCTTCCCTAATCTGTGCCTTTTTGTTTTTTGCATGTTTTTCAGCATCGTATGAGCGAGTATATGCGCTCTTATTCGGGTCGTAATTGCTTACCTTTTCCTTTGCATGAGGAGCAGGAGGAGCAGAACGAGCAAGCCCGGGCTTGCTTGGTTTGTCCCCAGTTCTCGGCGTGAACTTGCTATCTGTATCCCTTGGCTTTTGATAAGGGGGAGTAGCAGTCTGCGTTTTAGGCGCTCTCTCTTGATTAGTGCGGGGAGGTCTATCGGTCTTTGGCTCTCTTTTATTTTGCCATTGAGGGGCTTGTGCCTGCTGAACAGGTGCAGGCTTGGGCTTAGATTGTTCAACCTTTGGCTCAGCAACAATCACTTCTTCAATAATCTCCGGCTCGATATGCTCTTCTGTTATCGGTTCTTGGACTTCAACTTTTTCCTCTTCTGCATCAGAAATATAAGCATTGCTTGTGCTTTCAAGCGCTTCTAATCTTCTTTGCTCAATTTCACGCCTCTTTGCTTCGTTTTCCGCTTCTATTTCTTTTGCTTTTAGGTTGTCGGCAACGCGTTTTGCATTCACTATGGAATGCTCAACAATTGATTGCATCTTGTTAATGCGCTCAATCAAATTCTTTGCCGACTCTTCGTACCTTTTTGCAACGTCCAATGGTTTCTCTGTTGCCATTTAATAAACACCTCCGTGTTCGTTTTTGTGCATATATATAGTATCATTGTTTGAAACAATACATAATTCTTTTAATATCATATCAGAAAATTCTTTTCCTGTAATTGCAATAACAATTTTATTGTCTTGACCTACTATCTGTGTTGCACCTTCTATTTCGACATATTCGATTCCATAGTGTGCACCTGCGTCCTTCCAGCGTTTTTTTGTGCGCTCGCTCGCCTGCGTATCGACAACAATCAAAAAAACTTTCTTTGCGGTAACCGCTTTGTTTACAGCAAATTCCCCAGAAACCATTTTACCAGATTTTATTGCAAAGCCTAATGCAGCATGGATTTTGTTGTTCAAACAATTTCCTCCCTAATAATTTTGTGAACCTCTTCACCTGTTTGTATGCCTAAAGCACGGTCAATTCCCTTATGCTTGATTGCTTTTTCTACACATTCAGCATTTTTACAGACGTATGCGCCTCTGCCCGATACCTTGCCTACATGGTCGATTTCTACGGTATTGTCGGGCTTTTTTACTATGCGTAGCAAGTCTTTTTTGTCAAACATCTGTCTGCACGCAACGCACATACGCTGAGGAATTTTTTTCTGCTTCATTGATTCTCCTCGAAAGCTCGCTTCAAATCCTCAAATGTTGTTTCTTCACGCGGTTGCATATTCGGTGCGCTTAAATCCATCTCTTCGGCTTCGGAAGACTTTTTAATGTCGATTTTCCAGCCTGTAAGTTTTGCAGCCAAGTATGCGTTTTGTCCGCCCTTTCCGATTGCAAGCGAAAGTTGGTCGTCTGCTACGACTACCCTCGCAGCCTTCTCGGTTTCGTTTATGTAAACGAGCTTTACCTTTGCAGGGCTTAGTGCCTTTGCAATGAAAACGACCGGGTCGCTATCCCACTCTATTATATCAATTTTTTCGTTATTTAGTTCGGATACGATGTTTTCAACACGTATTCCACGCTGTCCTACGCAAGCGCCAACAGGGTCAACCTGCGGATTGTTCGATGTTACAGCGATTTTCGACCTTGAGCCTGCATCTCTTGCGACCGCTTTAATGTGCACAACCCCTGATTGAATCTCCGGCACTTCCATCTCAAATAAGCGTTTAACCAGCCCCGAATGCGTTCTTGAAACCAATATTTGGGGATTCTTGTTCGTCTTTCTGACTTCCATCAAATAAACCTTGATTCGCTTGTTCTTGGTGTAAGATTCGTTTGGCATCATTTCGTTTGTGGGAATAATGCCCTCTGTTTTTCCAAGCTCAACTATTACGCCGTTTTTCTCGATGTGGCTTACGATTGCAGTTACGGCTTCGTTTTCTTTTTCTGAATACTCGTCAAAGATAATTCCACGCTCGGCTTCTCTTATGCGCTGAACTATGATTTGCTTGGCTGCTGTTGCGGCAATGCGACCAAAATCCTTCGGAAAAATTTCTTCCTCGGCATAGTCGCCTTCTTGGTACTTGCTGTTGATTTCGCGTGCCGCTTCCAAAGAGATCTCAATGTTTTTGTTCTCCGGGTCAACTACCTCTACCACACGGCGTACGGAAAATAGCTGAATCTCGCCCGTTTCGCTGTCAATAGTAACACGAACGTTTGCGTTAATTCCATAAGCGCGCTTGTACGCAGAAACCATGGCAGCCTCAACCGCCGATAGAAGGGAATCCTTGCTGATGCCCTTTTGCTTTTCAAGCTCATTTATTGCATTGATTATATCGGTTTTCATTTTACACCCCTAATTTATTAAAATCTATATGTGGAGATATATGCGCTGCATCTTTTCTACCAATCGTTACTTGCTTTTCCTTTTTCCCTTCAACAATCAGTAAAGAAAACGAATCCTTATCGAAAGATTCAAGCTTTCCGCTATACATCTTTTTGCCATCCTGTGGAGAATACAGCTTAACATCAATCTCTTTGCCGATATTGCGTTGAAAATCTGCATCAATTTTTAACGGTCGGTCAATACCTATTGACGAAACGCTTAGGTAATAAGCCGAGCTGATAGGGTCTGCCTCGTCTAACAGGGGTTCTATTGCACGGCTTGTTTTTTCGCAATCCTCCAATGTAATGCCCTTTTCAGAGTCGATATAAATGGTTAGCACATGCCCCTCAGGCTGTTTTTGATATTCAACTTCATAAACCGAATATCCCAGTTCTATTACCTTAGCACTAATAAGCTCGCTAACAATTTCTGTAATTTTCAAGCATTATCTCCTTATTTATTAAGATGTAGCCTTTCATAATTAAAGAGCGGGAAAACGCCCACTCTTCAACAACAATAACACAGTCTCATCATAATATCAGTATAATACCATAATTTTTCATACTGTGCAAGCGTTTTTGCATTTTTAGTATGCTGTCAACTCAAAATTTTAGTACAAATACACGAGTCCTTGCGTTTGTTACTTAAAAATCAAGTGAAACACGTTCATGTCAAGGATTATAAACACACCAAGAATTGCGGTGTATATTGAAAATCCCCACAGTTTTTTCGTGGTTATTAACTTAATCATTAAGCGAATAGCAAAATAGCCCGAAACAAAAGCCACGAGCATTCCGATAATCACCTCTAACCATGGAACGTTTGACAGCCCTGCTTCAAACACATCAGGAATTTCAGTTACGAACCCTCCAATAATTGCAGGAATAGATAGCAGGAAAGAATACTCCGCTGCATCTTCACGCTTTAACCCTAAAATTTTTGCACCTGCAATCGTAGCACCCGAGCGCGATACTCCCGGCAACACCCCTATTCCTTGCATAAAGCCTATACCTATTGCGGAAGGATATTTCATAGCTTTCAAATCGTATTCTTCGCCTTTTTTATCGGCATGAGCGGAGATAGCATCAGAAATCAACAGAATTACGGAGGTGAACAGAAACGAAATGCCAATCAATGAGCCTGTTTCCATTGCATCGTCAAAAAACTTTTTGAATAGCAGATAGATTGCAACCGTAACTGCGGTCGAAGCTACGAGCAAGTAGGTTTTTTTCTGAAAAGGGTGCTTTATTAAGTCGAGCAAGGTTTTGCGATACACGATACATACGGCAATAAGCGTTCCGATGTGCAGCATAATCGAAAAGAAAATTCCACCCTCTTGTATTCCAAAAGCCTGCTGTAAAATGAACAGATGACCCGAGCTTGATATGGGCAGAAATTCTGCCACTCCTTGAACCAAACCGAGGATTATTGCACTTAAAATATTCATTTATACCCCCATATATAAATAAACGCTTATTTCTAAGCGTTTGTAAATCACAGTACGAAGAATACCTTATTTAACTAGTAATTTGCCGATAAATGATGTAGTTTCGGTTGTATCGCCGAGGAAGTTTGATAAAATCAAAATTGCTATAGCGAAAACACCTACGAGAATAGCTAAAATTACCGTTAGCTTCTGAAGTTTAACCTCACGACTTGCAGCCTTGCCCCTTGAAGTAAACGCAGCCGATTCACCACCGAAAGCTGAACCCAAACCGCCGCTTTTGCTTTTTTGAGCTAATACGACGATAATCAAACCGATGGCTAAAACCACCAAAGCAATATTCAAAATTGTGTTTAATATTTCCATAGGAAATCCTCCTGTTTAACTTGCGTTAATTTACATAACCAAGAAATTAGACCACAGCAAAAGTTTATAAGCAAGTATGGTAATCGTATATTATTTAGGTAATTATATTATCTTTTAAACAGCTTTTTTGAATAATATTTCATTTTAAATATTATTCGACAAAAAGTGCTTGCATTTTAGAATATATTATAGTAATATATACCAAAACCAAGGAGGAAAGTAAACCGATGCACCTTGCTGAAAGAATAACAAAAACCTTGCAAGCGTACGACCTTGACGAGAAATATTTGGGATTTCAATACATGGTGTTCATATTGTCTAACTATGCACATGAAGATTTTCTGTTTCACACCATGACAGAAATCTATATTGAGCTTGCTGATGAGTTTGGGGTTTCAAGTAAAGCGATTCAAAAAAACCTTACTTATTTCGTTAAAAAGTGTTTTAATGAGGTGAGCAACTCAAACTTCAATACTCTGTTTGCTCATTATGATACCGAGCATTTACCGAGTTCAAAGGAGTTCGTTTCGCTTTTTCTTGCGCAGAAAAAAGAATGGATGAAGACGTATTGACGCGCATTGAAAGATAAGCAGGTATAAACCAAAAAGAGGAAAACGGATTCGAACGAAAGTGTCGTTTTTCAAGATAGAGTAAACTTCCGCCCAATATTCCTTTTTGCATTAGGCTTGGGTTTGGGTGCTGCTTTCATAAAGTATACCTTAAATAGTAGCTTTCTTTCATATTTTGCTGTCATAATTGCTGTAATTGCTTTCTTAATATTCACATTTGTTCGAAAAGTTAGAACTTTTGCTCTGATTTCTTTCGCTTTTCTCATAGGCTTTGCACTCGCAAGCATAAATTATCCCCCTAAATTCGAGAATGCTATGTATTCGGTATCGGGTACGATTTGTGAATCCTCTACCGAATACATAGAGCTTGATAATGTTTCGCTTAACGGCTCAAAAATAAGCAAAAAACTTTATATTGTAGTGAACAACAATTTTGAAATTGATACGATAGTTAAGGGCAGGATGCTTCTGAACTTCGTGGCTAACAATCCGAATATCGATATGCGACTAAGGCATTGCTCAGTAAACTACTTTGCAACAGCAACAGCAAATAGCGGTGAAATCGAGGTTGTAGGACACACAAAAACTCTCAACGGTTTTTTCAAGGGAATACGCAAAACACTTCAAGATAAACTCGAAGACTTATTCGGTGCAAACTCAAATATTATTTCCTTGATTTTGCTCGCCAAGGCATCCTCCGAAATCGACTACGATACGCTTTCTAACATTAGAAATTCTGGAATTGCACACTTGTTTGCTTTGTCGGGACTGCATATTGCGATATTCGCTTGGGTTTTAATGTTGGTTTTGAAACGGCTTCCACCGCTCGTAAAATACTCTATTTTGACAGTATTTTTGGTTGTTTATACGGCAGTTGCAGGCTTTCCGCCCTCGTTGGTTCGCTCACAGATAATGTCGCTATTCATTTTTTCCGCAGATGTTTTTACAAGGCGAAACGATACGCTAACCTCGCTTTCTGCGTCTTTAATTCTAATGCTATTTATAAATCCTTTTCAAATTTTCAGCGTTGGGTTGTTGCTGTCATTCTTTGCTGTGTTAGGTTTATTGCTGTTAACCAACCCCCTGCAAGCGCTTCTTGCTCCCTTTTTGGACAGAAAACTTTCAACAACTATACTTTCAACGGTTAGTGCAACGCTTTGTACATTTCCTATCTCTGCGTATTTTTTCAAGAGTGTTCAAGTTTATAGCATTATCACGAATATAATTGCGATTCCAATATCGTCGGTTTCTCTGATTGCGGCATTTATTGGAACGCTTGTGGGCTTTGTGAGCGAAACCTTAGCTTTTCCATTTGTTTTTGTAGCAAATACTACTATGGATGCGGTGTTGATTGTGTCTGACGGTATAGCCAAAATGCCCTTTGCTACGGTTGCTGTGGATTCCATGCCAATTTTTTCTGTTGTATTTTTCTATCTTGCGATGTTTGCGGTTTCGGATTATTTTATTGTGGATACTAATATTCTTGTGGATAACTCTAAGATTTTAAAGTATAAGATGAAGATTTCTGCGATGTTTATTGGGGCTTGTGTGTTTTCTGCAGCTTTTGCGTGGCTTTTTGTATGAAAAACGCCCTGCTGGGGCAAGGCGTTAGATTCAAAACATTTCAAGTAGGAATACTACTCAACTATATACATTTTAACCTCTTCATTGTAAATGCAAACACGCCCTTGTGCCAGAAACTCTGCAGGCACTTGTGTTACAAAGTTTCCGCTGTCAATGCCATGCGTTACATTTGACCTTGCATCGCAAACAATCGTTTTCATAAGATATCAGATAAGGGTACAAAAACTTATTTGCAGTAGGGGTTTGACTATCAGATACCAAATTCAAAAAGGAGTTTCTAGCAAACAAGGGCATTGCCCCTACAAACTAATATGCAGGGGCGAACCAGGTATTGCATGAAAAAACTATCTTACTATGTATGAAAGTATTGCCGTGGCATCGCCAGTGTTTACCTCATCGTCTGCATTGAAATCTGCGGCTAATATTTGACGGTCGTTAAGCGCAATATCATCACTAACAATCGCACGCAATATCATTACAGCATCGCCTGTATTAACAACCCTGTCAGAGTTTACATCACCTATCTCAATAGGAACTATTAAATCCATTATGTGTGTAGGTTCATCTCGAAAACCCATACAACCGTCTCCAAGCTGACTATCCTCATTGTAGCCCCAACCGAATAAGCTCCCGTCCTCATTTATCGCCAAGTTATGCCAACTACTTGCGGCTATAGAAACAACATCCTGCATTATTTCTATAGGTGTGTTGCTAAATTCAAAGCTACCGTTGCCAAGCTGCCCATGCTCATTACTTCCCCAAGCCCACAAACTACCGTCAGTCTTTATTGCCATACTATGGTGTCCGCCTGCGGCAATCGCTTTTACATCTTTCAAAACTTTAATAGGAAGTTTATTATCGACATTCCCAAATTGACCAGAAGTATTATGTCCCCATACCCACAAGCTATCATCGGATGTTATAGCCATGCTACGGCCGTTGCCAGCAGTAATCGTTTTTACATCCTCCATTATTTTTACTGGAATATTGCTGCTTTCGGTACTGTCATTTCCAAGCTGCCCAGAATAATTATAGCCCCAAGTCCACAAACTGCCATCAGTTTTTAGCGCCATACTATGACCTAAACCTGCGGCTATGGCTATGCAATCATCCATTATCTTTATCGGAACAAAGCTATCTTCGTTACTACCATTGCCAAGCGCACCATGGTAATTCTCCCCCCATGTCCATAGGCTACCATCGGTTTTGATTGCCATGCTATGGTTGCCACCTGCGGCTACGGCTATGCAATCGTCCATTATCTTTATAGGAATATCACTATCTTCAGTGTTGCCATTTCCAAGCTGTCCTTGGATATTCCAACCCCATGTCCATAGGCTACCATCGGTTTTAATTGCCATGCTATGTTCATCTGCTGCGATAGCCTTTACATCTTCCATAATCATAGTTGGAAATTTACTACTCGCTACGCCTTCAATGCCAAGCTGACCGAAGAAATTATCTCCCCATACCCATAGGCTACCATCGTCATTAATTGCCATGCTGTGAGTGTCGCCAACGGCAATAGCTTCCACATTTTCCATTATCGTTATGGGAGTGTTGCGTTCAAATAAACTACCATCACCAAGCTGACCGAGCCAATTAAAACCCCATGCCCAAAGACTGCCATCGGTTTTGATTACCAAGTTATGACCATTGCCTCCCGCACACACTTCAGCATCGTCCATTATTTTTTCAGGAATGCTACTTTGTACCGGATATTCGTTGAACTCGTAAAATTCGTAATCCTTTCCCCACACCCACAGGCTACCATCATTTTTTATTGCCATGCTATGAAAGTTTCCAGCTGATATGTTTGCAACTTTTTCCAAAACTTTTATAGGCGTTCTGCTGAATGCATCAGGTCCGCTTTCGCCGTTGCCAAGCTGACCATTCGCATTTGCACCCCAAGTCCAAAGGCTTCCGTCTGTTTTAATTGCCATGCTATGTGAAACACCCGCTGAAATAGTAGAGCAATCATCCATAACTTTTATAGGTGTATGTACTGTCGTATCGGTTTCAACCCCAAGCAGACCATATGTATTTAAACCCCAAGCCCAAAGGCTGTTGTCCTCTTTAATAACCATGCTATGCATATTCCCTGCTGCAATGGTTTTTGCACCCTCCATAATCTTAACCGGTACGATGCTATTTTCAAAAGTGCCGTTTCCAAGCTGACCGAAGAAATTATCTCCCCATGTCCATAGGCTACCATCGGCCTTAATAGCCATGCTGTGATAATGCCCTGCGGCAATAGCTATACAATCATCCATGATTTTTTGTGGAGTAGGAAAGTTGCCAACAAACACACCAGTATTGTCGCTGCTAATACCGAGTTGACCGTTCAGGTTGTTGCCCCACGCCCACAAGCTACCGTCAGTTTTTAATGCCATGCTATGAGTATCGCCTGCTGAAACAGCTTTAACATTGTGCATAAGCAATGTAGGCACACTGCTGTATTGATCTAGTCCGCTTTTGCCGTAGCCTACTTGACCATAATCATTAGAGCCCCAAGTCCATAATGTTGCATCGGACTTTATTGCCATGCTGTGGAAAGAGCCAGCAGCAAGTTCAGCAAAATTAAAGTCGTATGCAATTGTTTTTTCTGGCACATCTGTGCTTTTTGCCACAGCAAAGGGCGTAATTACGCTAAGCACCATAATAAGCGTTAGCACACACGCAAGTGTATTGAAGATTTTTTTCATGTTTCTTCCCCCCATTTATAGTTTTTGATTGAAATGTGAATAGCTTTGCACATCGAACTGTGCTGTATAAGTAATTATACTGTAAGCGCAAAGAATACTCCTTTTTCAGTTAAATAATACCATATATTATGCTGTGAATCAACTTGTATTAGTAAAAACATTGTAATTGCATAATATTTTACAGATTGGACATATTCTTATTTTTTTGGGGTATGTTTTTTACATATAGAAAAAGAACCCTTTACAGAGTTCTCGGGGTTTGAGAGAGTCTTAGCTTTTCTACAAAAATTCCCCATAAATACCCGTTTGAAGTTTTCTTAGGTTATTAGCGGATTGATTTTGTTGTTGTGTAGTAATGCAGATTGTTTAGAATTGCCATCGGCGTTCGTCCGGGGTGTAGTGTTTTCTACATAGAAAAAAGAACCCCGATATTGAGTTCTCTTGTGGTATTCGGCGGCTGCCTATTTTCTTAGGTCCTCGCCAGACAAGGATTGGCGGTGGTTGAGGGAGCGAGCTGATTTGTATACCATATACAACTTACTTTCCCCTCTATTGTTCTTTTGTTACTGGGCGGCTTTGCCATCTTATTCCAAGAAAAGTAATGGGATTTGGGTGAAACCCCAAGGGGATGGATAGAGCTTAGAGCTTAGAGCTTAGAGATTAGAACTTAGCGGGTAGCGGGTAGCGGGAAGAAAGGCAAAAGTAATATTTTCCCCCAACTTGTTCTTTTATTCTTTCAAGAAAAGTGGGGTGAAACCCCAGGAAGGTGGATAGAGCTTAGAGATTAGAGATTAGAACTTAGCGGTTAGCGGGTAGCGGGTAGCGGGTAGAAAGGCAAAAGTAATATTTTCCCCCAACTTGTTCTTTTATTCTTTCAAGAAAAGTGGGGTGAAACCCCAGGAAGGTGGATAGAGCTTAGA
>JAAZFD010000319.1 GCA_012511925.1 Clostridiales bacterium | reverse complement strand
GTATAACCCCCTAACCTTCAAACGCAAATATATAATCAAATATATTCAATTTGCTAAGTTGGAAAGTCCCAAAAACCCTTTATCCATCGGCTTTTTTGATAATATACAAAGCAGTTTTTGGGGCTTTGGGTTATTGCATGAAAGCCAGTAAAATGTTATAATGAAAGAAAATGAATGGTTGCAGAGGCAATACTTGAAAGAGAGGTAATACTGCATGGCAAAGGTTATTATTAACGAAGAACTCTGTAAGGGTTGCGGGTTATGCGTTAGAGCTTGTCCTAAGAAGATTATGGAGCTTTCCAAAACAAAGCTAAACTCTAAAGGCTACCACCCTGCTGAAGTTACAGACATGTCTAAGTGCATTGCATGTGCATCGTGCGCACGCACTTGTCCCGATTCAGTAATCGAAATCTATAAGTAAAGGAGTGATATTATGACTAAGACAAACAAACAACTTATGAAAGGCTGCGAGGCGATAGCAGAAGCCGCAATTCAAGCTGGCTGCCGTTATTTTTTTGGCTATCCTATCACTCCGCAGAACGACATTCCCGAGTACATGGCGGCTCAAATGCCTAAGGTGGGCGGTACTTTTCTACAAGCTGAAAGCGAACTTTCCGCAATAAATATGGTTTATGGTGCTTCCGGTGCAGGTGCAAGGGTTATGACATCAAGCTCAAGCCCGGGGATAAGCTTAAAGGCTGAGGGAATCTCCTATCTTGCTGGTGCAGAGCTTCCTTGCTTCATCGTTAATATGATGCGTGGCGGCCCTGGTTTGGGTTCAATTCAAGCATCACAGGGCGATTATTTCCAAGCTACTAAGGGCGGCGGACATGGTGATTACCACATGGTAGTTTATGCTCCCTCCTCGGTTCAAGAAGCTGTTGATATGGTTCAGGAGGCATTTGAAGTGGCAGACACATACCGCACACCCGTTATGATGTTGGCAGACGGTATTATCGGTCAGATGATGGAGCCTGTTGAGTTCACAAAAAAACAATCGAACCGCAAATTGCCCGAAAAGACTTGGGCAACAACGGGCTGGGATAGAGAAAAATCAACTCGTGAGCGCGCTGTTATAAACTCGCTTTATATCGAGCATGAAGAGCTTCAAGAAATGAACGACCGTTTGCAGGCAAGGTACAAGGAAATTCAGGAAAAAGAAGTTAAGGTTGAGCTTTACAACACAGATGGCGCAGAATACATTCTCTGTGCTTATGGTACGGTTGCTCGTATTTGCAAGAGCGCTATTGCACTTGCTGCGAAAAAGGGCATAAAGGTTGGCTTGGTTCGCCCTATCACCGTTTGGCCTTTTCCCACACAACAAACACATGACGCAATAGCACAAAACAGTGTAAAGCGTGCCTTGGTTGTTGAGGTTAGCGCAGGTCAGATGATTGAGGATGTAAAAATCGCTGTTAATGGCGAAAAGCCTGTTGATTTCTTAGGCAGACCGGGTAGCTTTGTTCCCACAGCCGAAGAGATTTTGAAAAAGATTATGGAATTTGGGAGGTAAGCTAATGGAAACTGTATTCAAAAAAACTCCTGTATTAACAAATACGGTAATGCACTATTGCCCCGGTTGCGGACATGGAATAGTTCATCGCTTAGTTGCTGAAGTTATAGACGAGCTTGGAGTTGCAGCTAAAACAATAGGTGTTGTTCCTGTTGGTTGTGCGGTTTTTGCCTATCGTTATTTCAACGTTGACACTATGGAGGCAGCACATGGCAGAGCACCTGCGGCGGCAACTGGTGTTAAACGCACTAACCC
>JAAZFD010000318.1 GCA_012511925.1 Clostridiales bacterium | reverse complement strand
GGACTATATGATTAAAACCTTGGTTGAGCTATTGCAGATTCCAAGTCTTAAAGCTGAGCCTGCAAAAAACGCACCCTACGGCACAGAGATACGCAAAGCACTCGATTATGTGCTAAAAAAGGCAAAGGAAATGGGCTTTGAGGTTGTTGATATGGACGGTCATGTCGGCTGTATCGACTACGGCACAGGCGATGAAATGTTAGGAATAATGGTTCACCTCGATGTAGTTCCGGAGGGAATTGGTTGGAAGCATCCGCCCTTTAGTGCAGCCATTGAAAACGATAATGTTTATGCTCGTGGTGCTATGGACGATAAGGGTCCTGCCGTTAGCGCTTTGTTTGCATTGGCGGCTGTAAAAGCTATTGGGTTAAAAACAAAAAGAAGAGTTAGAATTCTTATGGGTTGCGACGAGGAAAGCGGTTGGGGCTGTATGGATCACTATAAAAAACATGGCGAGATGCCGCACTTAGCCTTTTCACCAGACGGCGAATACCCATTGGTTAATTCCGAAAAAGGAATTTTGCGAGCGAGCTTTTCTAAGCAGTTTGATTCGAATATAAGCATACAATCAGGCTCACGACCAAATGTTATTGCCAACGATGCAACTGTAATTTTACCTATAGACTATGAGGATGTATATAAGGCTATAGGGCATTTAACAAACGAATACGAGGGCTTCACCATCGAAATCTTGCCAGTTGAGAGAGAAACAAAAATCGTGGTAAACGGCAAGGGCGGTCATGCTTCCATGCCACAGTTCGGCAAGAACGCATTGCAAAAGGCTTTGGAGCTGATTGCTAAGTTGCCACTTACAGGAATGGACAAGGAAATGGTTGAGTACCTGCACAATCTATTAAAGATGGACTACAACGGACAAAACTTCGGTCTTGACTTCACTGACGCTTCTGGCAGAACCACGCTAAACGCCGGAGTTATGCATTGGGACGAAAACGGAATATCTGAGTTTTCAATAGATATGCGCTGTCCTATTTCTAAAAAGCTTCCCGATGTTTTGAAGGAGTTAGAAGAGAAGTTTGCGCCTGTTGGCTTGAGATTATACGATTCTGAACTGAAGGACGGTCATTTCGTTCCAGTCGAAAGCGAATTGGTGCAATGTCTGTTGAAGGTTTTTGCCGACAGAACAGGCACAAACCCCAAACCCTTGGCTATTGGCGGCGGCACATATGCAAGAGCCATAGAAAATGCGGTTGCTTTTGGTTGTGAGCACCCCGAGCGGGGAGATTCGATTGTGCACATGCCGAATGAGTATATTTCGATTGAGGATATGATGCAGAATACCTATCTGATGGCTGATGCGATAATTGCGTTGGCGTGCGAGTAAGGGAAAAAAACTATTATGGGGGCTAAACTAAAGCCCCCAAACAATTAACTTTCAAAGGTTTCAAAGGTTAGGACAAATGAATCTAGATAAATCTCTTATTTTTGTTAAAGGGATAGACAAAACAGAACAAATCGAAAAATGGTATTGTCAACTGGGGTATATACACGTAAAATATTATGGCAGTAATCAGGAGTTCTCCTATAACAATAATAATGTCATTATTTACACGAACCCTAAAGCGATAGATTTGTTGAACACAAGAATAATCAAGGACGGTGCTCCACTTATAAAAGTAATTAGGGCATTGAAATTCGATTATCATACTCGCATTTTCTACGAGACAGGCAAGAACGAAGTAATAGGAAACCCTTGCTTAGAATTTATCGATTCCTGTTTACAAGAACCTAAGTGCAATAGTGCACTTGAGTATTTTAAGCAAATTGCCTTTGCGCACCCATTAACAAATGCAGATGGTATTCCGATACTAAATAGTTACTTTTCAAAACTGACCTTTGTTCGCAGAGATACTGTTTTGCATTCATATTTATCTGCCAAAATACAAACTGAATCAAAAAGCGAAACACAAGTCCCCATTTTTCCGTTTGGCTTCAATGCAAGTCAGAAAATCGCAACCGAAAATGCACTTAACAACCACATTAGCTGTATTGAGGGCCCTCCAGGAACAGGCAAAACCCAAACAATACTCAATATTTTAGCCAATGTTATTATGCAGGGCAAAAGTGTTGCGGTGGTATCAAGCAATAATTCTGCAACAATGAATGTATTTGAGAAACTACAGAAAAACAAGATTGATTTCATCGCAGCATTTCTTGGAAGTGCAGAAAACAAAAACGATTTCATAGAAAACCAACAATCTTTGCCAGAAAATCTTCAAGATTGGAAATTAACGACTAAAGAAATTATAGCGTTAAGCTACGAGCTAAGAATGTTAGGGCAACGGCTTGATACCATGCTATCAGCAAAGAATAGACTTTCAAAGATAGAGCAAGACCACACTGCTATCCTGTTAGAAAAAAAATACTTTGATGATTACTACGAGCAAACTGACAGTATTAGCATTGATTTCAAACTCAAAAGCAATCTTTCTTCTTCGGATTTCCTAAAATTATGGATAGATTCAGAGGAACGAGCTAAAACAAATAAAAAATTGAATTTTTGGAGAAGGCTATACTACCTATTTCGATATGGACATAAAAATTACAAGGTATATAAGCATCCACCCGAGAGTCTTATTTCACTTTTTCAAAAGCATTATTATGAAAAGAAAGCTATCGAACTCGAGCGAGAGAAAATCCTGTTAAAAAATCAGTTGTACGATTACGATGATAAAATGAAAACGTATTCTCAGCTATCTATGAAATTACTAAAAAACAGACTTGCTTTGAAGTACCTTAAAAAGGATAGAAAAAACTATAACATACGTGATTTGCGGTCAAATTCGGAAAACTTCATTAAAGACTATCCTATTGTTTTAAGCACAACGTTTTCTTTACGAAACAGCCTATCTCCCGAATATGTTTATGACTACATTATTGTTGATGAGGCTTCACAGGTTGACCTTGCAACAGGCGCATTGGCTTTCTCCTGTGCCATAAATGCCGTTATTGTTGGCGACCTCAAGCAATTACCAAATGTGGTAGATGACGTGCAAAAAATACTCACCGATAAGATATTTGAAAGGTTTGACTTACCGGAGGCATATAGATACTCATCAAACTCACTTTTATCCTTGACGACTTCATTGTTTTCGGACGCGCCACGTGTTCTTTTGAAAGAGCATTACCGTTGTCATCCTCAAATAATTGGTTTCTGCAATAAGAAATTCTATAACGACCAGCTGATAATTCTTACCGAAAATAAACAAGATACTTCCCCGTTAGTTGTGTATAAAACCGCAAAGGGGAATCATTCACGAGAACGCCTAAACTTGCGTGAAATTGAAGTCATAAAGGATGAAATTTTTCCGCAACAAAAATTAGATGCTATGGAGCCAAACGCAGTTGGAATAGTATCACCATATCGCAATCAAGTTAACGCTATTCAAGAGGCTTTTGCGGGAACAGAAGTAAAGGTAGATACGGTAGATAAGTTTCAAGGACAAGAAAGAAAAACAATTATTCTAACTACTGTGGATAATCAGATATCAGATTTTGCCGACATTCCAAACAGATTAAATGTTGCAGTTTCAAGAGCGATAGACAAGCTCATCATAGTTACATCGGGTAACGATGATGAGCGAGATACAAATATTGGCGATTTGATTAAGTATATCGAGTACAACCGTTGCGAGGTTAAATACAGTGAGATTTTTTCTGTGTTCGATTATTTACATAAAGATTTTCAAAAAGAACGACAAGCCTATTTACTAAAATGTAAGCGAATTTCAGAATATGACAGCGAAAACCTAATGTACGGGCTGATTAAAGATTTACTAATGAAAGAAGAGTTTTCGCGCTATGATGTCGCAAATCATGTTGCGCTAAAAATGATAATTAAAGACACACAATTACTTAATCGTGATGAATTAGTTTTTGCTATGAATAGTTTAACTCATGTTGATTTTCTGCTGTTTGATAAACTGAACCGCAAACCTGTGCTTGTTGTAGAGGTTGATGGTGTGTCTTATCATAAAGAGGGAACAAGGCAAGCAGAACGTGATTCTATGAAAAACGAAATATTGAATAAATACAACATTCCATTTATTAGACTTAGAACAAACGAAAGTCGGGAGGAGCAACGTTTGGCGGCAGCGCTTAGAAAAGCGTGAACAAAGGCTCCCACCAAAATATATTCCCCCCTCAAAGCCAATCTCAAAATTTCCGCTTGTAACCGAACAAAGTATTTGCTATACTGTTTTGCGACAACTCACCCGTGTGGATTTTTAGGCTCGTGCCGTTTACGGTTCCCTAAAAAAGTGAAGTACGGGGCGGAATAAAAACGAGGAGGTAATATATGTCAGTAATTTCCATGAAACAGTTGTTAGAAGCAGGTGTGCACTTTGGACACCAAACACGCAGGTGGAATCCTAAAATGCGTGAGTATATCTT
>JAAZFD010000317.1 GCA_012511925.1 Clostridiales bacterium | reverse complement strand
CTTTCTAAGTGGTCGATTGGAATTGTGGCAACGGTTTATACAGGAATGATTGTATTAAAAGGGCTTGCAGCAGGTAGCTATGACGGACTAAGCATTAAAACTACCAAGTAATTGATTGATAAAACGGTTCCAGTTGCAGGCGGGTTCTTTTCTGGAACATTAGATACAACCATGGCTTGTGCTCAAATGGTGAAAACTGCAGCAGGGTTGGCGGCAATAGTGGTAGTGATAATCATTATTTCAAAAACGCTATTGACTATATTTTGCACAAATATGACCTTCAGATTGACTGCTGCTATGTGCGAACCGGTTTCAGATGAGCGGGTTCCTAAACTGCTGGTAGGTGTTGCGGATATGATGTCGTTCCTATTTGCGGCTGTGCTTGTAAGCGGATTGATGTTCATTATCCTATTTGGTTTAGTGATAACTTGCGTATAGGAGGGGAAAATGCATGAGATTGTGAATATTGTGCGAATTGCGGTGATTATGGGCATTATTTGTATGTTGTTCGAATCAATATTGCCCGATGGAAGTCAAAAAAATGCTCTTAAAGCGGTTATAGGCATAGTCTTTTTGATTTCAATAGCAGAGCAAGTAGTTAGGGTGCTTACATAAAAAATATTATTAAGGAGGTAAAGCTATGGAAAAGAAAAAACCTAAACAAGGGATGCTTGCGAAGTTCACAGAAAAACTGAAGAAAAATAAAAAACTTGAAATTGCGGTATATGTTGGCATAGGGGCATTAGCATTGCTTATATATCTTAGCTCGCTAAACACGCCTGCAAATAACGATGTGTACCAGAATCAAACTGCTCAAGTAACCATGCAAAGCACTCAAGATTCGGTAAAACAAATCGAAGAAAGACTTGAAAAAACTTTGATGCAAATTCGAGGGGCAGGGAATGTAACTGTTATGATTACTTACGAAACGAGTAAGGAAATCGTTCCTGCACTTAGCGTTACGAGTCAAAGCAGTTCACAGACAGGGGATTCGAGTTCAAATTCGAGTCAAAACGATTCAAAATCACCTGCAACAATTACTCAAGGTGGCAATGAAGCGCCTATTGTACTCACAGAAATTGAGCCGAAGGTTAGGGGGGTGATTGTGATTGCGCAAGGTGCGGCAGACTTAACTGTAAGAATGAACCTAATGCACGCGGTTCAAACAGTTTTAGGTGTAGAAGCAGCAAATATTGAGGTATTTGAAATGGGTGTTTCGAATATAAATGACTAATAGAATATATGGAGGGTAAAATCATGAAAAAAATCAATGTTAAATGGCTTAACAAAAGTACGGGAATTATCGTATTGACGGCAATCTTGTTTATTTGCGCTGTATATCTAAACATACAGAGTAATAAAAAGGCATCGCAGGTTGCAAATATCGATGATCCAACATACAATGGGAGTAACGATACCACCACGGTTAGTGGCAGCGGCTACTTTACAGCATTTAGGCAAAACAGGGAAAGCTCTCGTGCAAAGCAGATTGAGCAGTTAGATGCTGTAATTGCCCACAGCGGCACAGATGCTGAAACGCTAAAGGAAGCGCAGGAGTTAAAACTTGCGATAATCTCAAGCATGGAATTAGAGTTCACTGTCGAGAGCATGATAAAATCAAAGGGCTTTACCGATTGTGCTGTAACATTCCATAAGGGTTCGGTGAATGTAATAGTCAATGCACAGGAGTTGACTGAAGAGCAGGTAGCCAGGATTCTTGAAATCGTAATAAGGGAAACTGGAGAAGACCCCTTGAATGTGAAGGTTAGCACAGCGAAATCTCAAAAGTGAGAGTCGCTTAAGGGCTAAATTCATCAAAATTAAAAAAAGTGCATTTGGGGTTTTCAAACACAGAATTATTTGGTATAATTTCTTGTAGAATTGGCATCACCGGATGCACTTTAAGTTAGCAATGATTGACGGAAGTCAAAATAAATATTTGGAGGGTCTAATATGGCAGAGGTTTTAGAAGGTAAAGGGGTAAAAGTACCTCTGACAAACGAAGGCAACATTATTTTTTCGCCTGATGTAGTGGCGACAATCGCTGGAGTTGCAGCAACCTCAATAGAAGGTGTTGCTGGAATGAGTGGCGGTATTGTTGACGGAATTGCTGAAATATTAGGTATGAAGAACTTCAAAAAGGGCGTTAAAGTTGAGCTTGGTACTGAAGAAACCATAATAAATGCAAACATCGTTATCAAATACGGCTATAAACTGAACGAGATCTGTGCAAAGGTTCAGAAGAAAATCAAGAATGCAGTTGAAACCATGACAGGTTTACGAGTTGTCTCTGTTGATGTATCTGTATTAGGAATCAGCTTTGATGACGATAATAAGAAGAAGCAGGTTCAAACCGAAACTGCTAAATTAAAATAAGGAGAGCTTATGAAAGTTATTGATAGGATACTGCTTGCTGTTTTACTGTTTGCGCTTATTTGTGCAAGCATAATGACAGTAGTCTTAGAATTTGATATATTACAATATGAGCCTTTAAGTCGTGTTTTTGGATTGGACAAGCTAATGCATAAATTACTCGCTTCCCTAATCTTAGGGGCTGGGTCGCTTATCATTTTGTTTGTGTGCGTTAGATTGTTTTTCGCAGTTTTGTTTCCTCAAAAGAAAACCGATGCAGATATAAAGCGCACACAAATTGCAGCAAATGAGTTGGGTATTGCATATATCACGATTGATGCACTAAAAAGCATGGCACATAGAATATGCTCACTACATAAGTTCGTGAACGATTGCTCAGCTTCTGTAACCGTTGTAAACGATGGTATCGTTGTTTCGGTTAAGATTACACCTATACCCGATACCAACTTGCCCGAAAGCATAGTTCAATTACAGACAAGCCTAAAGACGAATTTGGAGCAGCAGTCAGGAATCAATGTTGTCGAGATTCCAATACTTGTGTTACCCCCTGCTATCAAAAAGGGTTCTACGGCTTTAAAATAAATTTTACGAGGTGAAAAATGGAAAATTTAACAGATTTCTTTAAAAAGTACAGATGGAGAATAATCCTCATTGCAGTAGGTATTCTGTTCTCATTTTTGGTATTCTCATTAGGTTTTTGGCGCACAATACTATTAACTGTTGTTATTCTTGTTTGCTATTATTTCGGTGCAAATGCGGATAAAAAGGGTAGTATTAAAAAGTTGTTTGATTACGACTCCAGAGATTAAGGAAGTATTCTATGAGCAGGAAGACCGCACGAGAGGTCGCAATGAAGATTACCTTTGCACGACTATTAGGTGGCGAGGCGATTTATAATGATGTATTAGAAAAGTCAGATTCTGAAAAAACGCCCACAGAAGAGGATATTGCATTTGCGGATAAACTTATTGATGGTGTTCAAGCGCATTCAGAGGAGTTAGACACCCTAATAAACGAGTACGCAAAAAACTGGACAACCGAGCGCCTACCCAAGGTTGATTTGGTGATTCTACGAATTGCATTGTACGAGCTAATGCATAGCGAGAATCCCACTGGTGCTATAATAAATGAGGCGGTCGCTTTGGCTAAACGCTTTTGCGATGAGAATTCTTATCAATACATTAACGGTATTTTAGGCTCCTACGTAAGGCGTGAGGACTAAGGAGTAATTATTACTTTGGATTTTATTTTATCGGTATCACAACTTAACGAGTATGTTGAAACCATTATAACACAAGACCCCATGCTATCTGATTTATATATCGAGGGCGAAATTAGCGGCTTCAAGCGATACGGTTCGGGGCATTGCTATTTCTCATTAAAAGATGCGGACGCAATCGTCCGCTGCGTTTTCTTTAAACATTATAATCAGTATCTAAAATTCCAGCCCAAAGATGGTATGCGTGTAACTG
>JAAZFD010000316.1 GCA_012511925.1 Clostridiales bacterium | reverse complement strand
GAGCAGGCACAGGCATCAGCGAAGCGGAGGGCAAGCGCTTAGAAGCAGAGTTTAAGGGAATTTTAAGAGATACTCCGCCGTTTACAAGCTTTCCTAAGCTACGAGCGAATGAAAGCGTATTTTTTGTTGAGCCAGAGTTAGTAGCAGAGGTTAAATTTGCAGAATGGACAAAGGAAAATCAGCTGCGTCAAGCGAGCTACAAAGGTTTGCGTACCGATAAAAACGCAAAGGAAGTAAGATTAGAAAAAACTGCACCCATAGAGGAGAGTATTATGGAAAATGGCAAATTTGAAATAAAGGGGGTAAAGATTTCAAGCCCCGACAAGGTGATTTTCGAAACCGAAAACATAACAAAATTAGATGTAATACGCTATTATGAGCAGGTAGCGAACAGAATGCTGCCATACCTTAGCCATAGGGTTCTAAGCATTGTTCGCTGCCCGAAAGGGATTAGCCAGTCTTGCTTTTACAAAAAGCATCCTGGGGCGGATAACAAGGGCATTGTAACTATTCCTATAATTTCAAGCGAGGGAAAAACCGAGGAATATTTCTATATAGAGAATGAAACAGGGCTGATTTACGAAGCGCAAATGGGAACGATAGAGTTCCACACATGGGGCAGCAGGGTAGAAGCGATAGAAAATCCCGATATGATGGTTTTTGATTTAGACCCAGACGAGGGAATGGATATAGAGCAAGTCCGTATTGGTGTTATGGATATAAAAAGCATATTAGAGGAGCTATCTTTAAAAAGCTATCTAAAAACGAGCGGCGGCAAGGGCTATCATGTTGTAGTTCCCCTAAAACCAACTGCGACTTGGGAGGTAATAAACACTTTTGCAAGGAAAATTGCAGAGGTTATGGAGCAAAAACGGCCCGATAGACACACAAGCAACGTAAGAAAAGCAAAGCGAGCGGGCAAAATTTTTATAGATTGGATAAGAAACGGCAGAGGGGCTACAAGCGTTGCACCGTATTCGTTGAGGGCAAGAAAGGGGGCAAGTGTTTCCATGCCGCTTTCTTGGGCCGAGCTAAACACAGTTGCTCCAGACGAAATAGGCATGAGCGAAGCGCTAAAGCGAATAAATGGCTTAGACCCTTGGCATGATTTTTTTATGAACAATCAAGTTATTAGATGATTCATTTTAATTCTTGATACTCCATACAATTAAGCAAAAAGGAGTATTGAGAGTGAACAAGAATAAAAACCTTTTAAGCATAGTAATTTGGGGTTCGCTTTGGGAATTTTCGAAGCTACTGTCGGGTATTTTCTGCACTTAGTATCGTTTGGATATAGTTTTTTGGTTTGGTTTCCTGCCGCAGTGTTTTTTATGTCTGGCGTATATAATAAAACAAAGAAAGTTTCTTCAATATTTTATGTGGGATTTCTTTGTGCCGCAATAAAGTTACTAAACTTTTTATTACCTATTAGGATTGATATGGTAATAAACCCTGCAATTTCTATTGTTTTTGAAGCGTTGGCAATGGCAGGAGTTGTGTACGCTATTAAACGCATTTCAGTTAGAAGCATAGCTTTCAAAGGTTTGATTGCGCTTGTACTGAATACGGCTTGGCGAGTATTGTTTGTTTTGTATCTTGCGCTTTTTGTGCCTGCTTGGATGCGTGAAATATCGGTGATAAGCCAAATAGATAAGTTTATAAAATTTTTCATTACTCAAAACCTACTAACAAGAGGAGTGATTTTTATAGGCTATCTATTTAAGCCTTATATCTTTGCGCCCGTTGAGCTAATAGACAAAAAAATTTTCGCATACTTTGGCAAAGTACCTGTATTGCAACCCATAATTGCATCGCTTTTGCTGTTCACAAATATTTTGTTGGGGCTTGTGTTGTGATAATTTTTTAAGTACTTGCGAATACTAATGAAAACTTAATGGAGGTGAACTTATGGGTATCATTGGATGGGTTATTATCGGTGCGCTCGCTGGCTGGATTGCAAGCCTAATTACCGGAAACGATAAGAAAATGGGCGCATGGCTGAATATTTTAGTTGGTATTATCGGCGGCTTCGTGGGCGGTTTGGTTATGAATCTTATCGGCGCAAGAGGCATAACCGGCTTTAATATTTGGAGCCTATTGGTTTCCGTGGTTGGTGCGGTTTTATTACTGCTAATCGTGAACGCATTCAGGCGCAAGAAGAGCTGATAGGACGTTAGAATGAACACAGCGGTCGGAAAAAGCATACAGCGCAAGGACGCTTGGGACAAGGTTACAGGCAAAGCGAAATATGCAGATGATTTTTCGACCGTTGGGTTACTAAGAGGGTTTAGTCTTTGTTGTTTAGATTTTGCAGGAGTTTGATTATTTCTGCAAAGCCTAAATGAATTGTACCAACAACAAATCCAGCACCCCAGTACAAGAGTGTAATAAAAAATGAAATATCACCGAACAACTTCTTTGCCGATATGTACGAACCAACCAAAAACGCAAGAAAGTAAATAAGTATTGCTATTGTATGTAAAGCGGAAGCAACAGCGTTTGGCTTTGCTTTTGTTCGTTCAACAGCATATTTTTTTACCTCTTCAAACTCCTCATCTGTTACTTCATAAGGCATGGGTATATAATGCTTTTCTTTTACCGCATCCCAAAAAGTTTCGGGGGTTTTCTCTTTAACATATTTTCTTTCGCATAGTCCGGCATCGTCCAAAATGCGTATGCGCTCACGCAGTTGCCTGTCTACTACCTCTTTTCTTTTTCTGTTAATGTACTCTTCTACCTTTGGGTTCATAGTTTCCTCCTACATTTTTGCCAATGCGAATAAGATTGCAAACGGAAAAAACAATATTACGGCTAAGCCTATCATAAAATTGTCGTATGGTTTCCAATTCGTGCTTTCGTCATTCGTAAAATGCCCTACCGCTCTAAAAAATAGCATTACGGCTAAAACTACAGCCAGTACCAGCCAAATTGTGCCAAACATATCCTACTCCTTTCTACCAAAAAAGGCAACTATCGCTACCACAAATTATCACAATCGG
>JAAZFD010000315.1 GCA_012511925.1 Clostridiales bacterium | reverse complement strand
GCATTTTTATTCTAGAAGAAAACATCCAACCGTAAATGCGCATCATTATCAAGCTGCTGTGCGGAAGTATAACCGCCATTTGCAACGAACTGTTTTGTCAGGACATCAAGAAGAATATTCGCCCTTTCGTCGTAATAACTTATATTTTCTTTGTGATAATATTTTTTGAGCACCTTTACCGCGTGACATGCCAGTAATGCACGGTTAACCTGTTGTATGCTGTAAGTCGAAAAATGTGTAAGAATATCTTCTTTTGATATTCCCGCATTGCTGGCATTCAAAAAAGCGGACAATTCGTTCGTAAGCTCTGAGGATGCAGCCTCAATTCTGGGTTCTACTTTTGCTTTTTCACCGGTACTAATTGCGGGAATATCCACTGCATCGATTCCGTCAGGATGAAGGTAGCTGAGGTATTTTACAAACTTCTGGAACGCAGCGGAAAAGCGGTTATGTTGGTCTTGGTTAATCCGTCTAAAATCTTCATCTGCCATCAAGCAAGATACGGTAGACAGTGCTTCTTCGCTGTCAACACCTGAGATATTTCTGCTGTGAAGATTGTGCTCTCTTGCATATACTTCTGCCTTGTTTAGCGCGGAAACATAACTGCGGCATGTGCCATCTGCCATTTTTTCAATGTTTTTCAGCCACTCCGAAAATGTGATATCAGAATCGTTGCCAGACGCAATAGACGTACCGGTCTTTGATTGCGCTCTGTCATGAGCCTCATCCGAAGGCTTCTTTTGTTGATATTCAATTACAACATCGCCTGAAGAGATGTCACAAACATCAAGTAATGCAGCGATTTTCTTCACAATGTCGGTGGCACTAATATTGGTTTCGAGATAATAATCATCAATGATATGTTTTGGTGCAGTCATACCATTGGCAGTGCCGAAGTCTGGCCTGCCGCTTTTATAGAACGACTGCCCAATCGGAATGGAGTCTGCATGATCCGTATAAAAACGTTGGAACAGTTTGACATACAACTCAGTCCAATTTGAAACTGGCTCCTCGCGAACCCCGCGGTAAGCAAATGCTACGGGTCTGGTGTATGCGAGAGACGTCATATTTCCAAAATCAACAATTCTGTTATTGCTTGTTTCTGTGGGAGTAGTTGACTCTGCCGGGATTGCTTTCGCGGATTCTTCAAAAGGCGTAATGGTAGGAAAATCCCTAACAAATGCATAATACCAGTTAGCCGCAGAGATGATATTGTTGATCTGCTTCTTGTTTTTTATTTTGAATATCTTATTTTGGCTTACCGTTTTGGCAACGCGTTTAATGATAGCTTCATCTGTTGTTTCAAGCAGCGGTGCAGAAAGGACCTTGATTTTCAAGCAAAATTCTTCGGCAATGGGTAAAAAACGATACAGAAAATCAGGCTGGACTTTAGGTGCTTTTACTGCCAGCCACTCGCAAAACTGCTGACGAGTTTTTTCTTGAATATCGTTCATGCCTTTTGCCTCCATTAATATCTTTTCGAATCCGCTGCAATCATTCTTATAGAGTTTAACCATCTGCCTGAATAGGTCAGATGTGTTTTTTAAGCCAATAACATCGCTGGAAAACAAATATTCAAGTTCTCCGAGCCTCATACTGATGCCATTTTCATTGCGATATGTGTCGTCAATCATTATACCTAGGCTCGTCGCACGTGCGCGAAGCACATCGGACACTTCAGCAATGTCTGTTCTTCTCGACGACCTATTTTCTTTTATCTTCCAGTACGCTTCAATAAGCAGGACTGCTTCGCACTGTTCCCAGTTCGGCTGTCGCACAGTGTCACCTCGGCTAAATCAATTTCTACGAGACCCCGATTATCATTATACAAATTATGGTGTCCCATATCCCGGACTCATACATTCTTGTCTGCGGCTCCGCCAGAGTGAATCCACTCGTCAACCTCGGATTTCTTAAACTTCCAAAGGCGTCCCACTTTACTTGCTGGCATGTTTCTGTTGCTAATCAATTACAATACAGTTTCTCTGCTAACATCAAGGTATTGCGTTATTT
>JAAZFD010000314.1 GCA_012511925.1 Clostridiales bacterium | reverse complement strand
TCCAACAGGTGTATGCAAAAGAAGTTAAAGAAAATGGAATTGTTACAAGTGGTTGTCCTTGCCAAGGTGAACACCATTATGACGAGTCATTGATGCTTGAACATTTAACTGAAGTTGAGTTATCCTCTATTTTACCGAGCTCTGTAGATATTAGCAGTAGCACAAACCCAAACAACAAATATCTACCACCTGTGCAGCGCCAAAAAGGCGGCAGTTGTGTTGCATATTCTATTGCTTATACTCAATTTTCTTATGAAGTCAATCGAATGCTTGATAGGGAAGTTAACGGTACTAATACTTACTATTCACCAATGTTTGTTTACAACACTTTTCGAAAAGATACTACAGGCGAAGGCGGAATGAATTACGATACTGTATATAAATTTCTTCAGAACCACGGAAATTTGCTATGGTGCGATTTTAATCCAGAATCAGTTACATTTAACACATTGCCATCAATGTCGAGTTCAAGCAAGCAAAAGTTGCGCGAAGCGTTAAATATTAGAATTTCCAGTGATTATCATAGCACATATATTTCCAGTCAGATAACGCAGCCTCAATCGGCTTCGCTTAACTCAGTTAAAAGCCTGCTTAACCAAGGTCGTATCTTGCATGTGAATTCTAATTTTAATGCAAATGCGGGTGGAGTTAATGATAGCGTACTTTATAGATGCATGACAACTAATACTGGTCATTCGTTAATTGTTGTTGGCTACGACGATACTTTTAAATATGATGTTAATGGAGATGGTATTTTCGAAAACGCTGAAATAGGGGCATTTAAAATCCTAAACTCGTGGGGTCCATTAGCAGGTGATAATGGTTATTACTGGGTTATGTATGATGCGTTGAATGAGGTCAGTGCCATTTCGGGCAATTGGGAATCAACTCTTGAAGGGAAAAGAATATCTGCGTTTACCTCCTATATCCCTAATTGGAACCTGTTTACATGGATTGATGTTGAGGAAAAAGATGTATGTGTAATAGGCGAACTAACATGCACAGCTTCGTATCAAGACGAATCAATAGTTTCCATTAAAATCGACCCTAATATCAGTAGTTACACAATGTACAATCGTATAGGACCTCACGCGCAACGAGCCTTAGTTATGATGTTTGACTATGATACTGTAACTGATGTTAAGTCGCATATCACGGATGGAATGTATCATGGTGTTTATATAGAAGATATTTCAGCAGGCGGACCGATATACTCAATAAGATGGAGAGTTGTTGATAGTTTGGGTGTCCCACTTAGTAATACCGTTATTATCCCTAATACCGATAATTATAGAAATTCATACATTTCTTCCTGTGCTTTTCCAAAAGGGGATGTTAATTATGATGGAGTTCTGAATACCGGCGATGCATCAACAATTCTGCAATATGTAAACCAAAGCATAAGCTTCTCAAGGTTGCAGCTGTTTTTAGGCGACTACAACCACGATGGTGTCGTAAACACTGGAGATGCTTTTGCTATCATGGCAGCAATTGGATAATAAGGGGGGATAACTATGAAAATAATCGCTATATTTTTGACACTTATACTTGTGTTTGTATGTATAATACCCGCCACATCAAATGCCGAATATGAACGCATTACTGTTACATTTCTTGTTGAACTATCAAACCCTTTTGGAGATATTCCCGGGTTGGGTTTATTTAAACTTAACCCAGAAACTGAATGGCGAACTATGGTAGTATATCGTACATATTTTAGCCCGAAGGTACTTACAAGCGATGATATTCCCGTAATAGATATACCCAAGGGCAGTAATGGTATTTCATTTGATGGCTGGGATATTGACCCCGAGGGTTATGAGGTTGCAGAGGATATAACCTTTACCGCAAAATTTTCTAACGAAAACACCTTCCCTGTAACATTTTCGGCAATTGCTGTTGAAACATCCGTATATGATGAACAACCTGTGTCAGCTTTTTATCGTCTTGCCGATTACTCGATTATTGTTTCAACAGGATACGAGCTTTCTGAAGCAAATATTCCGCCTGCGGAGCCGGCAGTAGGAAGCTGGCTTGAGTATATAGGCTGGGATCTGT
>JAAZFD010000313.1 GCA_012511925.1 Clostridiales bacterium | reverse complement strand
TTGCGACTGATAATGTAACACTCGACCCTGTTGTATTTGATGCGCTAACGCAAATGGAGAACAAAAGGGGTTTTAGATATGATGTTGTGATTACGCTGCAACCCACCTCCCCTACCCTGAAATCCGAAACCTTACAAAAAGCGTTGCATGAGTTTATCGAAAGCGGAAGCGACACCTATATTAGTGCTGTGAACAAACCGCATTTGGCGTGGACAAAGCGTGGCGGAGAGTTTGTAAAGCTGTATGAAAAGCGCTTGAATCGCCAACAGTTACCACCACATTATATTGAAGCAGGTGCTTTTTTGATTACGAAACGAGAATGTGTTAGCGAGCAAACACGAATCGGGCAAAATGTTATAGTGTATGAAATTTCTGAGAACGAAGCAATAGACATTGACAGCATTTCGGATTGGGTGGTTGCTGAAAGTATCTTGGCTAAAAAGCGAATCGTTTTGCGAGCTGACGGCTATAAAGAAATTGGCATGGGGCATATTTATCATTGCTTGACGCTTGCTTATAATCTGACAGCCCATGAGGTTGTTTTTGTAACAAAAAACGAACATAAAGACGGAATAAACAAGCTACAAAGCACAAACATGAATCTGAAAATTGTTGAAACCGACGAGGAATTCTTTTCGTTTTTATCAGAATATAAGCCCGATATCGTAGTTAACGATACTTTAGATACCGAAGCAGAATATGTAGCACGCTTGAAAATGCTCTCAAAAAGGGTTGTGTGTATTGAGGACTTAGGGAGCGGAGCACACGAAGCAGATGCAGTTGTAAATGCACTTTATGATGGCATGGAACAGGGGCAAAACGTGTATAGCGGGTCTGATTACGTTTGCTTGCGAGATGAGTTTTTGTATTCAAAGCCTGCGGAATTTCACGCCGAAGTTCAAAATATTGTCGTGCTTTTTGGGGGTACAGACCCCTCGAATCTCACAAAAAAAGCGTATTTGGCAGCGAGAGAACTTCACAAGGAATTACCTAACACTCGCTTCACCTTTATTGCAGGCATAGGCTATGATTGCGATACTAATGGCATTTTTACTATTGAACATGAAAACATTTTTGTAGTTCAAGATGTTAACTTCATAAGCGGTATTTTAAAAACGGCTGATTTGGCGCTAACTTCGCAAGGAAGGACGGTATATGAGCTTGCTTCAATGGGCGTGCCTTCAATGGTTATGGCGCAAAACGAGAGAGAGCGTTTACATACATTCGCACAGATGGAAAACGGTTTTTTGAACCTTGGATTAGGTAGCGAGATTGAGATACACACCTTAGTTAGTACCATGAAGTGGCTTATTTGCAATCCGCAAACCCGTGTGGAAATGCGAAAGCTGATGTTAAGAAAAGACTTAAAGAGCGGCGTAACGCGTGAAATCAACATTATTTTAGGTGAAAGATTATGAGTAAAGTTATTAAAAGAATAGAGCAAGGGAAATTCGTTTTCATAGCGGAAATTGGTGTGAACTACTATGATATTGCTATTGATATGCAGATATCACCTATGGATGCGGCTAAGCTGATGATACTTGAAGCTAAAAATGCCGGGATTCATGCTGTAAAGTTTCAAACATACAAGGCGGAAACGTTAGCGTCTAAAAATTCGCCTTATTATTGGGATATAAAAGAAGAACCTACCCTTTCGCAGTTTGAGTTGTTCAAAAAATTTGATTCTTTCGGAAAAGCGGAATACTTTGAACTTTACAAGTATTGCATAGAATTAGATATTGAGTTTTTGTCAACTCCATTCGACTATGAGTCTGCCGATTATCTTTATGATATGATGAATGCGTATAAGATTTCGTCTTCGGATTTGAACAACCTGCCCTTTATTACTTATATCGCTAAGAAGCAGAAGCCAATTTTGCTTTCTGTTGGTGCATCAAATGAATGCGAAATTGAAAAAGCTGTGAATACGATCCGAAAGTATAACAACTCTACGCTCGTTTTATTGCATTGCGTGCTCGAATACCCTACCCCTTATGAGCATGCGAACCTGAACAAGATTGTAACACTAAAAGAGAGGTTTGTTGACTTAATTATAGGCTATTCCGACCATACGAAGCCAAACTACGATGTTCTAAAAACTGCATACAATTTGGGCGCAAGGGTGATTGAAAAGCATTTTACTTTGAATAAAACCTTAAAAGGCAACGACCATTATCACGCTTTAGACCCGACAGATGCTAAGTCATTTATAGAGTCTATTGAATTTTTAGAGAGCATTAGAGGATCATACGAGCTAAAATGTTTGGAAAGCGAACAAAAAGCGAGGAGTAACGCAAGACGGTCTATAGTTGCGGCGAAAGCAATTCAAAAAGGAGCAATAATCAAAAACGAAATGCTAACATTCAAGCGACCGGGTACTGGTATATCACCTGCCGAACTCGAAAAAGTTATAGGAAAAGTAGCATTAGTAGATATTGACGAGGATACAATCATAACTCCTGAAATGTTTTGTTAACGCTTAAAGACTTTTTGAACCTTGCTTAGAATGTACTGTCTATCGGATTTTCGCAAAACCAAAAAGAAATTGATTGCGATTATAATTACAGCAGTAAGTGCGCATAGCAAAACAAGGTTTAGCCATGTAGCTTCAAGCCTAAGCAAATTTTTAATACCAAAACCTATTAAGATTGCTAATGCCACGACTCCAATATTCATAAGCATATCGGGGAAAAAAGTATGCCACGGCTTGCCTAAGCATTTTGCACCATAGGGAAGCAAGAGCACGATGTTTCGAATAATTATGACAAATACGCTAACGCCTGCGACTGCGTACAAGCCTAAACTCGTGAGTTTCAAAGCCAAGAATGTAATAGTAATGCTTGTTATTCCTGCAAAAATGACCGCTATAGAGGGAAAGCGCAAGCGATTTGTTACCAAGAAAATGTTGTCCATAAGCACCGAAATTGCATTTATTGCACACCCTGCTATTGTTAGCATGGATATTTTGTAGAGAAGTTCGATGTTTTGTGAACCTGTCGGAAGCCAAAGCGTGTAGAATACGTCCGAAAAGCTGAATAGAAGTCCATAAATTATACTGTTGAAGAAAAGCAAAATTCTAAATGAACTTTTTACCTCTTTCACGAACTCATCTATGTTTCCCTTGGCGTAAATTTTCGTTAGTTGTGGAATAAAAACGGTTGAAAACGTGCCATTAAACGCAATTACATAGTTTGGAACAGTGTTTGCGACAGCTAACGTTCCCATAGCCGAATCGCTTATGAAAACGTTTGAAATAAGCAGGTCAAGTCCGTTCAGTGCAAGGCCGCCTACTCGGCTAACTGTGTTCCAAACTCCTGATGAAATAAGCTCTTTTATAGCTTTCAAATCGAAATCTTTTTTACTAAATCGTATGTTTGGAAACAGTTTTCTTGAATACTTTACTGAATAAAGCGCAACAAAAACAGTGCTAACAAATGCCGCTAAACCCACATACCAAGTCTTTGCTGTGAAAAACAAGTAGCACAGCACTAGCACAGCGCCTTTTAACAGGTATGAAATTATGTTGTTGCGAGATTGCAAATCTATTCGGTTCGCAGAAAAAAACGCAGAGCTATAGGCCGATGTTACAATCGAGATGAACAGATTCAAAAACAATAAAGTCCAAAGCAATCGGATATCTGGCACAAGTGCTGCTTCTATGTTAATGAATTTATCGAAGAAAAGCACGATGAGCGTGGTTGGGATAATTAGTATTAGCGTTAAAACAACATTCGAAATTATGACAGACGAAAAGTATTTGTTTGCCCCTGCAAAGTCGTTTTTGTGAATTCTTAGCGCTATGAATCGGCTTGCCATCGAGTTTAGCGTCAGTGTGATTATGGAAACATAGTTTATCAGGTTATTTCCTAAATTCACGAAGCCGTAAGCCTCCGAGCCGACATACTTTATGATAAATGGGGTTAAGAAAAAGCTGATTGCAAAGTTAACGAAAAAGGCGATAATGTTTGCGACCAAGTTAGCGGCAAACTGATTTTTTTCTGTTGGGTACGAAATTTCTTGCGTGGTGTTTGCGTTCAAATTCCCTATACGCTCCTAAAAGTATGCAGTAATGTTAACATGAAAGTGTGGAGGAATCAAGTTGGGTGGGGTATGGCTACCTACATTCAAGTAAACACCTTACTCAACTGTAAGCAAAAAGATATTGATGCTCTTTAAAATATCAAAAACCCTATCAGCATAACTGAGGGATAATACAATCTACAAAATATTCATATGTGTTCTTTCAAAAAATGTAGCTGCGAACCTGCGTGTTCGCCCGCCTAGATATTATCAACAATCTGAAAAGAGCCTTGCGGCTCTTCTTTATGTTTTATTGAATTGGTTTTAACCTACCGTAAACTCGGTCCAAATCAAAATCTTTCTGCCGCTTGCATTGGTAGCAATTACCTTGTAGATATAATCGCCTGCTTTTAGCTGACCAAACTTGATTGAAGCATCAAGGCTTTTTACATCGAAGCTTGTAGTATTCGGCTGAACGGTTCTTATTTGCGAAGTTGCGCTGTTATCACCGTTATATATACCTACCGTTACCGAGCTAAGGTTTGTAGTTGAGCTTATTATGCCACGCAAGCTGAACGACTTCCCTACATTATGTGTGCCCCATGGGTAGGTTGCACCAGTAATTTTTGGTACAGAATTTTGATTTACCAGTGTGAACTCTGTCCAAATC
>JAAZFD010000312.1 GCA_012511925.1 Clostridiales bacterium | reverse complement strand
GTTCCTATCGATGCGTACATACCCAAGAATTACATTCCGAGCGAGGAGTGGCGGCTTTCTATGTATAAGCGGATTGCCACTATTGCAAGCGTTGACGATATGATGGACGTAAAAGACGAGCTATTGGACAGGTTTGGCGATATACCCGAGGTTATTATAAACCTGTTGAATATAGCTTTTGTGAAATCCAAGGCGGAAAACTGCTATATCTCTAAGGTTCAAGTCGTTGACGAGATTTTCAAACTAACATTTGCCCCAGAATCCCCCTACGACACAGACAAACTGATGGAGCTATTAAACTCATATAAAGACTTGAAGCTATTGAACGAGGATGAGGAAACGAAATTGCGTTTCAGGAAAAAAGGAGCAAATTCAAAGCAGCTTTTAGAAGAAGCAGGAAAGCTATTGGATGAGCTTTTGAATTGTTTGGAAGTAAAGTAGTATTATTTGTATAATTTGTCCCCCCACTGCAAAAACTGGATATAAAAACAAGGGGGATAACTGATTGAAAAACAAGTTTACAGGAAACAAAATCAATGGCATTTATACCGAGATGGCGGTAGAAGCGAGGGAATTAAATCCCGATCTGCCCGGCATAGTCGAGCAAAATGAAAGCATCGAGGGTATTGAGGTTTCAAGGATTACGATTCAAAACGAAGCATCGGGGCAACAAATTGGCAAACTGCCCGGGCAGTACATTACAATCGATGCGCCAAATTTGATAACGCGCGACCCAGAGCTGTTCAAAAAGGTAAGTCAGCAGATAAGCATAGAAGTAATGGCACTTTTGCCCAACATCACAGCAGAATCTACAATATTGGTGGTTGGGCTTGGCAACAGGTTCGTTACTCCCGATTCATTAGGTCCAAGGGTTACTGAAAAGGTTTATGTAACAAGGCATATCACAAACTATATGCCCAAAGGTTCAATCGATATGACGCTAAAAGCCGTTTGCGCCTTAGCACCAGGAGTTTTGGGGGTTACAGGCGTAGAAACCTATGATATTATTGAAGGCTTGGTTTCTAATCTAAAGCCTAATGCGGTAATTATCATCGATTCTTTGGCTTCTCGTCGTGCGGCAAGGATAAATACAAGCATTCAAATAACCGATACAGGCATAAGTCCCGGTTCTGGCGTTGGTAATTCAAGGGCAGATTTAAGCCAAAAGGGTTTGGGCGTACCTGTAATCGCAATCGGTGTGCCTATGGTTGTTTTCGCTTCCACAATCGCAAAGGACACTATTCATTTAATTGCAGACAAAACTGGCTTGCATAGTGATGAAGAAAAGCTAATTGAATTAGCACAGCAGGTGATTTCGGAGAACATGGGCGAGTTTATTGTTACTCCCAAGGATATAGACAGCATAGTAAACGATATGGCACAAATCGTTGCTGATGGGATAAATCAAGCATTGCATGGAGATAACACTGCAACATTAGGGGAGATTCTTTCATAATGGTATGGGGCATAGTTGCAGCTGTATTGACTGTATTGGTTATATGTCTGCTTATGCCCATTAAATCAAGTAGTTTGGTTCAAATAAGAGGTGGTTTTACTAACATTGAAATCACCCCTTATATTTTGTTTATGAATTTTGGATTAAAGATTCGATTTAGAATTGTTTATAATCCCGGCGAGGGGCTGTATATCGCAAGAATTACAAAATCTAATCAACCTAGAATATTGTTTTTGGCTAAGCAGTTCACAAAAGAAAGCTTTCGAGAGCCGCTTTTCCATAAACTGCAAGAGATGACAGAGCTTTTTTCAGTTGATAGGTTCGATGCATTTGTGAAACTTGGCACAGACAACGCAATCACCACCGTATATTTATGCGCCATGGCTCATGCAATATTTGATATAATGTTTTCACTTCAAAAGAAGCATAGAAAAAACAAACGCACAAATTTCAACCTATTAGTAACACCATCTTTTGAGTATCCAATAATAAACCTAAATTTGGAAGGAATATTTAGAACATATCCGACAAAAATTATTCGTAGGATAGTGAGAAAAACTCTCAAAAAATTAAGTCCTGCACAAGAAAGGAAGGAAAAAGAATGCATCCAATTGAAAACATAATGAAGAACAGCATGGAACAGATAAAAGAAATGGTTGATGTAAACACAATCATAGGCACACCCATAGTATTGGGGGACGAAAACATGATATTGCCCGTTTCAAAGGTATGTCTAGGCTTTTTCTCTGGTGGTGGCGAGTACAACGGCAATATTAAATCGCCTGTACGCCAAAGCGGAAACGAGGCTTGCGGAGAAGGTCAAGAAAGATTTCCCTTTGCGGGTGCTTCTGCCGCAGGTATGACGCTTTGCCCTGTTGCATTTTTGTCTGTAAAGGATAGCTTTGTAAAGGTGTTGCCTGGTCAAAACGGAAGCGCATGGGATAGGGTTATAGACATGATTTTCCCGCTTATTTCACAGCTTGCTTCAAAGACAAAGGAGCCTAATAGCCAAGAAACCGTAGAAGAGCATTATGAAGAGCATAGAGAAGAACACAACCACAAGCCGAGATATAGGCGAGTTTATAGGCGTGGAGGCAGGTATGAGGACTAATACTATTTTGCGAAAATTCTCCTTGGTAATCGCAGTAGTATTTTTACTGATGGCTTTTTTTGTGTTTTCAAATAAATCTCATGCTGTTGCTAATACACCCGATGTTTCGGCACAAGCAATAGTGCTTCTTGAATGCTCAACGAATACGGTTTTGTATTCTAAATCGGCTCATGTAAAGCTGCCTATGGCGAGCACAACAAAGGTTATGACGGCTTTAGTAGCAATAAGGCATGGAAACCTTGATACGATGGTTGAAATTCCAGATGAGGCTATCGGCGTTGAGGGTTCAAGTATTTTTTTGCAGAAGGGCGAAAAGTTAACATTGCGAGATTTGCTATATGGCTTGATGCTTAGAAGCGGAAACGATGCGGCGATTGCAATAGCGTACCATTTTGGTGGCTCGATTGATGGTTTTGCAATGCTGATGAATGAAACCGCAAAATCCGTTGGAGCAATGAACACTAATTTTGTTAATCCGCATGGTTTGCCAGCCGAAAACCACTATACAACCGCTTATGACTTAGCGCTTATCTGTTCTGAAGCGATAAGAAACGAAACCTTCAAAACAATAGTGAGCGCGCAATATCATAGAACTACAACGGGCTATGCACCTCGCACAATGATGAATAAAAATAAGCTCTTGTGGGACTACGAGGGCGGCATAGGCATTAAAACAGGCTTTACAAAGGCGGCAGGCAAGTGCTTAACATTTGCAGCAGAGCGAAACGGAATGACGGTTGTAGGCGTTGTGCTTAACTGTCCGAATATGTTTCCCGATGCACAAGAACTGTTAAATTACAGCTTTTACAACTACGAAATGTATGTGATTGTACGAAAAGGTACGGTTGTTTTGCGAGTAGATGTTGATAGAAGCAATGGACAATTACTTCCTCTTGTAG
>JAAZFD010000311.1 GCA_012511925.1 Clostridiales bacterium | reverse complement strand
TTCTATTGTGCCTTAACAGTCTACCTGTAGCATTAAATCGCTAACGGTTTTAATACAATCCTCATTGCAAATAAGAACATCGAACTCGTCTTCAACGGTTGAAACCAGCTCGCAAACATCCATAGAATCCATGTTTAGCTGTTCAATGGTAGTATTAGGAGTTATTGAACCTGCATTAACTCCAGTTAGGCATGAAATCATTTCTCTTAGCTTATCGTATGCCGACAATTGTTTTCACCTCCCTTTCACCTATTCAAGTCAGAATTTTATACTATTTTACGCAGTATGTCAAACAATATGAAAGATTTACAAGCCATAGAATGTGAACTCTTACAAAACAAATCAAATAATTAGTAAAATGTTTGCGTACATGGGTTTTTTGGGATATTAACTCCTAATAAAAAAGGGCTTTCGCCCTTTTTATTTCCTATTCGCCTTACTCGATTTCATCATCGGCTTCGACTTCATCATTGTCGTCGTTTTCTTCGATTTCCTCAACAACCTCGATTTCCGATTCGTCTAATACCTCCGGTTCTTCAAGCTCTGCGTCCTCATTCGTATTGCTTTCCACAACCGCAACAGACGCAACCTTAGCACCCTCATTCAAGCGCATTATTCGTACACCCTGAGTTGCTCTTGAAATTGCGCTTATCTGCTCGATTTTCACACGAATAACCGTTCCGTCGTCAGTAATAAGCATAAGCTCTTCATCGCCAGAAACCATACGCATACTCGTTAAATTACCTGTTTTTTCGTTGATGTGCATTGCCATAATGCCCTTGCCGCCTCGCCTTTGCATACGATATTGCGATTCGATTGTGCGCTTGCCCATACCGTTTTCCGTTATGCAAAGCACGTATTGGTCAGGAACAATTAACTGCATATCGATAACCTCGTCGCCCTCATCAAGTCGAATTGAGCGAACACCTGTGGCTGTTCTGCCCATGGCGCGTACATCGTTTTCGTGGAAGCGTATGGCTTTTCCGAACTTAGTACCTATTATTAGCTCGTTTTCACCGCTTGAGCACAATACATTCAGCACCGAATCTCCATCACGCAACTTTTGAGCAATAAGTCCGCCCTTACGAATGTTTTCGAACTCGCTCATAGGCGTTTTCTTGATAATACCCTGCTTTGTAGCCAACACCAAGTAGCCCTCGCTGCCTGTTACGGGGAATGCGGCTGTTATATGCTCGCATGGCTGTAATTGCAATAGGTTTACTATCGGAGTTCCCTTTGCTGTTCTGCCAGCCTCGGGAATCATGTAGCACTTAATTCTAAACGCTCGTCCAGTGTTCGTGAAGAACATAATTTGACTATGTGTTGATGTTACGAAAATTCGTGCAACAAAGTCCTCGTCCTTTGTGGTTTGACCACGCACACCCAAACCGCCCCTGTGCTGTAGCTTGTACTCGTCGGAGCTTATACGCTTGATATAGCCCATGTGAGTTGCGGTTACAACCATTTCTTCCTCTTGGATTATGTCGTCTAAATCAATATCGGTAGAGTCGAACACAAGCTCAATAGCCGTTCTGCGTTCGTCTGCATACTTGCGCTTAACCTCTAAGATTTCGTCTTTTATTATGCCAAGTAAAAGTGCTTTATCGTTCAACACAGAAATGTAATACTCCACTAAAACCTTTAGCTCGTCATGCTCGGCTTGCAATCTTTCACGCTCTAAGCCTGTTAGCCTTTGTAAACGCATATCAAGTATTGCCTGCGCCTGCTTTTCTGTGAAACCAAACTGCTCAATAAGCCCAACCTTGGCTTCTGCGCCGTTTTGTGATGCTTTTATTAGTGCAATGATTTCATCAATTATGTCTAATGCCTTTAACAAGCCCTCTAAAATGTGCAAACGCTCCTGCGCTTTATCAAGGTCGTATTGCGTTCTTCTTGTTACCACTTCTTCTTGGAAATTCAGATAGTGATATAGCATCTCACGAATATTAAGAACCTTTGGCTCGTTATCAACCAAAGCAAGCATTATTATTCCGAAGGTGTCCTGCATTCTCGTATGCTTATAAAGCTGATTTAGCACGATTGTTGGGTTTACATCACGCTTTAGCTCTATAACTATTCGAATGCCCTCTCTGTTCGATTCGTCTCTCAAATCGGATATGCCCTCGATTACCTTTGCATGAACAAGATTAGATATGCTTTCAACCATGTTTGCCTTGTTCACTTGATAGGGAATTTCGGTTACTATAATGCGCTGACGGTCGTTTTTCATGTCCTCGATTTTCACCTTGGCTCTTACTACAACCTTGCCCCTGCCTGTGCGGTATGCCTGCCTTACGCCGCTTGTTCCCATTATTGTTCCGCCTGTGGGGAAGTCGGGCGCTTGTATATGCGTCATAATCTCCTCGATTGAAATATCGGGGTTGTCAATCATAGCCGTATATGCGTCTATTACCTCGCCTAAGTTATGCGGAGGAATATTTGTAGCCATACCAACAGCAATACCGTTTGAGCCGTTAACCAAAAGGTTAGGAAATCTACTTGGTAAAACTTTCGGCTCCATAAGCGTTTCGTCAAAGTTGGGCATGAAGTCAACTGTGTTTTTCTCTATATCCCTAAGCATTTCTGCGGCCAACTTATCGAGCTTTGCTTCTGTGTATCTGTTTGCCGCCGCTCCGTCTCCGTCTATGCTGCCAAAGTTGCCCTGACCCTTTACCAACGGATAACGCATATTGAAGTCCTGCGCCAAGCGTACCATTGCATCGTAAATTGAAGAATCGCCATGGGGATGATACTTACCCATAACATCGCCTACAATACGTGCACTTTTTCTGGTTGGCTTATCGGGTTGCAGGCTTAATTCGTCCATGCCATGTAGGATTCTTCTATGAACTGGCTTTAGTCCGTCTCTTACATCGGGCAATGCACGATTTATAATAACTGCCATTGAGTATGCCATGAACGAGCGCTTAACCTCGGTTTCTAAGTCAAGCGGAATTATACTGCCGCCATGGTTGTCCTCTTGCATTTTTTCGACTTTCAAGTCATCATTTTCATAAATATCTGACATATTTTCCTCCGTTATATATCCAAATCGGTTACAAGTTTAGAGTTCTGCTCGATAAATTCTCTGCGTGGCTCTACCTTGTCGCCCATAAGTATTGTAAATATTTCGTCTGCCCGAATAGCATCCTCAAGTTTTACACGAAGCATAACCCTGTGCTCGGGGTCCATTGTTGTTTCCCATAGCTGCTCGGGGTTCATTTCGCCCAAACCCTTGAAGCGGTTTATCGTGGGCTTTGGCTCTCTGCCTATTTCGTTGAGCGTTGCATCTAGTTCTTCATCAGAATAAACATACTTTAGGAATTTGCCCTTTGAAATTTTATAAAGCGGCGGCTGTGCTATATACACATAGCCATGCTCTATTAAAGGGCGCATAAACC
>JAAZFD010000310.1 GCA_012511925.1 Clostridiales bacterium | reverse complement strand
ACACTTGGTTTTCTCTACCCTGCATACGAACGATGCACCCAGCGCGCTAACTCGTTTGATTGACATGGGTGTTACGAGTTACTTGGTAGCAGACGCTTTGATAGGCGTTGTGGCTCAGCGTCTTGTAAAAAGGCTCTGCCCTGTTTGCAAAAAGAGAAGCAAAACAAACCCGAGAGAAATGGAAATGCTCTCATTGACCGAGCCGATAAGAATTTCTCGTCCGCAGGGCTGCCAGTTCTGCAACGGAACAGGGTATAAGGGTCGTTTGGCTGTGCACGAAATTATGTATCTCGATGAGGAAATGAGAAACATCATAAACAAAGATGTATCGAGCGAAGTATTGCGTGAAATGGCAATTCAAAACGGTATGATATCGCTCTTTGACGCTTGCAGGGGATACGTTATAAAAGGCGTTACAAGCCTTTCCGAGCTAATGTCTTTGGCAACAAACTAATGCTTGACGATAGCTTTTGCATAGACGAGCAATCGCCAGATAATAGATGGGTAACCGTTTTCGAGGATGACGGAGAAACGGGTACCCTTTATTTATGCAAATGCGACGAGTTTGGCGACGTTGAAATGATGGTTGACTATCTTCGGCTGTATAATAAAATCTATCCGCCTATTGAAACTTGCAAGGACGTTTTCATAATCTGGTCTAAGGACTCCACAAAAACCGCTTTGGTAGTAAATGAGGAGTGCTGGGGAATGCTTGATATAGCCTCAAGGCGAAAGCTGTCCGCTAAGCGAGAGAAAGATTCGGTTATGTTAATTTCAAGATATACTTGGGATAATGGAATTGAAAGCAACCAAGGCGAGAGTTTGTGCTTAGATAAGGAATATCTTTATAAGAGCGTTCATTGATTTAGATTTTAGAACTTAGTCCTTAGAGCTTAGAACTTCGTAAACCTCATATCTTAATTTTGAACGATGGAAGCTGCCTTTAATATGTTATCGCAAAAAACCGCTATTGCTTTAGCTATACAATGCTTTAGTTCATGTTTTACCAATAAAATTCGCTTTTTTACCCATTCGACAAACTTTCTTGTCGGTCGCCCGAACGATGCGAAAAATGTTCGGTCAGTCGGCTGAAGATTATTCTGTTATTTGTGATAATAACCGACTTTTTCTTCGTAGTTTTAACATCAAAAGCAACAAATAGCCAAACGCTGTAGGGGAGGGTAATATCCTCCTGCTTTGACGAATTGCTAAAACAATCTACACCTAAACGGCAATCATAAACCGCTAAAGAATATGATTTATGGCATAACCACTTTATTTGTGTGCGTTTTCAACACCCCAACAACCAACGCTGTAGAGAGCGTAATATCCTCCCGCTTTGACGAATTGCAAAAACAATCTACACCGAAACGGCAATCAAAAACCGCTAAAGAATATGATTTATGGCATAACCACTTTATTTGTGTGCATTTTCAACTCCCCAACAACCAACGCTGTAGGGGAGCGTAATATCCTCCCGCTTTGACGAATTGCTAAAACAATCTACACCGAAACGGCAATCAAAAACACATGATAAACCGCTAAAGCGGAATACGCAACAAGGACAACATTTATTCCGAAGTTGGCAATTTTTCTGTTTCGCATTATGTAAAGGATTAGCAATGCCAAGCCAACACCCAAGGTTTTTACTACTACCGCCACAGACGGATTAAGCAACAGCATTTTTCCGAACGGATTAGCCTCTGCTTGCAAACCTAATAGCTGAACCCAAAACAAAGTGATTATTAGGTCGAATATGTTGAAAATATAACAGGCCGTAAGGCAAGAGTTTGATGACATAGAAACCTCCTGTGTATATTATTTGGGATAAAGGGAGATTTATACTCGAGAAAACTTAACCGAATCTATATATTTAAAACATTTAGCAAAGACTTCAAATAATTACTAATAAATGCATAATTATGAAAAAGCGGTTGACTGAGAGAAATTTCTGGGCTATGATTATATATGTTAGGATTATTATTCTGAAAGTGTGTAACTTGTGATAAAGGGTTACTATAAAAACATAAAATACTTGTATGGAGGAAGAGCTATTGGCTTACTGTCGAATTTGCGGCTCAAATATTTCTGATAATTTGAATGATATTTGCGAGTTATGCGCCATAGGGCAAGACCCTTATGCAACTAACTTCACTGAATACCAAGATGCCGATGAAAACTATACTTCTGTCGCACCGCATTCCGGCAATAGCAGTTCAAAACGAAAAATCCTTATAGAGCCAGATTCTTATCAAGAGGATGGTTTAGCCTATTCACAACCGCAAAATATACCCGTTTATACACCGGGTCAAGTTCCTGTAGTTGCAAACCCAAACTATGCTACTCCTATTGCTATCCCCGTGCGAAATCAGCCAACAACGACCGGTATAGTAAAAAACGTAAAAGAGGACTGCCCAAAGAAACTATTCATAACAAAGTGGTTTCGCTCACTTTTTACAGGACATCCCCTGCCACTTGATGACGATGTAACGATGTTTCAGGTTTTCCCCGACTACGCAAGCTCTACATTTAATGCACAAGGAAATGCGTGCGACCAAGTAATAGTGTATGGCAGGTTAAAAAAAGGTCTGCTATGCGAAAATAACGATGTAGAGGTATATGGAAATAGGGATTCGAGTAACAATATTGTCGCAAAAAAAGCAATTAACAAGGCGAGTGGTACGAGGATTACACATGAAAGGACACTATCCGCTGGTTTGGTATGGATTATCACTTTATTAGCTGTT
>JAAZFD010000309.1 GCA_012511925.1 Clostridiales bacterium | reverse complement strand
TACTTTGATAGCTTATCTTGTTCTTTTGTTACTTTTCTTCCGATTTTGTCTGTATAAACAGCGGACGCGCAGTGCGCGCCCCTACATTTGGTTGGTAAATTAGTATCATCTTGTTCTTTTGTTACTTTTCTTCTAAGAAAAGTAAACGTGCCCTCGTGCCTTTGGGGCAAAGCCCCAAAATAAAAACCCCTTTTTCGGGGGTTTGGGGGCATCGCCCCAAAAAACGTGCCTAACGTGCCCTCGTGCCTACCAGATTAGCGACTTGATTGAGTCGGTAACGGTTTTGCAAGCGTTGTCTGTGCAGAGGAAGAACTCAGCATCCTTATCTATTGCAAAGTTAGTTGTAAATGGGGCTAATGCTTCAAGCTCGCCTTGGTTTTGGGCAGTTTTTACGATTATGTTCAGGTTGGGATTCTCGATTCTGTGATTTTTCAACAGCTCTAAATCGTTCTGCGTGGGGTGAACGGCAACCAACTCGTCTGACGGGTACAAAACATGAGTTAAGGCAAACAACCCAAAGCTAACGCTAACAGGATAGTTTTTAGCCATTGTGCTGATATGACTTAGCTGAATGCGTGAACGCTCCTTCCAAACCAGCTCGCCTGTCAGCTTGTATAGCTTTTCTAACACCAATGCCGCAACGGAATTTCCAGAGGGCATGGCGCTGTCGTAGCTGTCCTTGGGGCGTGTAATCAACTGCTCGTCAAACTTAGAATACAAGTAAAAGCCACCAATTTGAGAATCAAAAAATTCATCACACATTACCTTTGCATATTTTAACGCTTTTTTGAGATATTGAGTGTCAAATGTGGATTGATACAGCTCTATTAACGCCCATGAATAGAAAGCGTAATCATCTAACTTGCCGTAGCCTATGCTCTCATTATCACGATAACGCACATAAAGCCTGTCGCCATCAGATAAATTCTCGTCTATGAACTTTTCCGTGGCGATTGCCGTTTCAAGATAGCTTTGCTCGCCCAAAGCCATATAAGCGCTTATTAGTCCGCAAATCATAAGCGAGTTCCAAGCGGTTAAAACCTTATCATCTCTATGCAATGAGGTTCTGTGCTTGCGATACTCCAATAGCTTCGCCTTGCTAACCTCTAAATCTTTGGGAATTGAGTTGAAATTCTTGTTCGCAATCAAATTCGGAATGCTTTTGCCCTCAAAATTACCCTTTTCGTCTATTCCAAACCATTCGTTAAACCGCTCGCCTAAGTCGTTTCCAAGCACCTTTATAATCTCTTGCGGAGTGAATACGTAAAACTTGCCCTCAACGCCCTCGCTGTCGGCATCCTCGCCGCAATAAAAACCGTTTTCGGGACTTTTTAACTCTCGCAAACAGTAGTTTATAGTCTGGGTGATTACATATGAATAATGCTCTGATTTAGTCTTGTTATATGCCATGGAGTAGGCAATAAGCAAAAGCGCATTATCATAAAGCATCTTTTCAAAATGCGGAGCAAGCCATATCCTATCTGTGGAATATCTCGAAAAGCCGCCGCCTATGTGGTCGTATATGCCGCCACGAAACATGGAATCCATTGTGTGTGTAGCCATGTTTAAGGCTTTATCGTTGTTTTCAAGCGCCGCATAACGCATCAAAAACATCAATATATGCGGAGTAGGAAACTTAGGCGCACCGCCAAAGCCGCCGAACTTTGAATCGAACATCTGGGCGTATGTTTCGTAGGCATGGTGTAGCATCTCTTTTTTTGGCTCTGTGGGGGTTGTAGTGTCCTCCATGCTTTTTAGATGCTCCATAATCTTGTAGACGCTTTCGTCTAATTCACTTTTTGAAGTGTTCCAAATACGCAAAACCTCGGGCAACAACTCCATAAGCCCCATTGCGCCGTAACCGCTGTTTTTTGGCAAGTATGTGCCTGCGAAAAACGGCTTTTTATCCGAATCCATTATTATGGTTAGGGGCCAACCGCCACGACCTGTAAGCGCTTGACAAACCGACATATACACCGAATCAATATCGGGGCGCTCTTCTCTGTCAACCTTTACAGAGATAAAGCCCTTGTTTAAAATGTTGGCAACCTCTTCATCCTCAAAGGATTCCCTCTCCATTACATGACACCAATGGCAAGTGGAATAGCC
>JAAZFD010000308.1 GCA_012511925.1 Clostridiales bacterium | reverse complement strand
GTCTCTAAAATCACGCAGTGCCTCACCACGCTCTTCTATGCTCATACTTCCGTTGAGATGACAGGCGGTATATCCTTTGTTGTCCAAAACCCGCAATAGATACTCTTGTGTTGCAACAAATTCTGTAAATACGATTATTTTTGTGTTCGGGTTCTCATACGAAATATTATCGATAATATTCAGAAGCGATTCTACCTTTACATCTGGGTGTTGAAACTCTGCTTGCTTCGCAACTGCGATTATTTCCTCGAGTTCAGAAATTTCTTTGTTAGTATCGAGTGAGATAGCTTCTAACGCCTCGTCAACATCATCTTCTATATTAAGCTCGCATAAATCCTCCTCGGTCAGTGAACCCAATTTGGTTCTTTGAGTTTTCAAAACATCAAGACGGCGTTCTAAGCTTTTAACTACTGCTGCCGTGCTACTTGTAACCATGCGCTGCATTATGATAAGCAAATATATCAAACACATATTCTTTTTGCGATTTCGTAGCGCCTTATCGTAAGTCTTTGAATCATAGGAAGTTACACGCTCGTATAGTTCGCGTTGAATTGTATGACGCTCATCCCAATTAAGTGCATCCATGTGTGTAATTCGATTCTTAAACAACTTGTTTCCGTTGTTGTCTATGGCTTCACGCTTTTCGGTGCGAATAAAATAGGGTGCAACCTGCTCTTTCACGATTGAACTGGCATTGGGAAATGCCTGCTCGTCTAATAAACGCACAAGGCGTAAAAAAGGCTCTGTCTTGCCATTGTGTGGTGTGGCAGATAGCAACAACAGGTAAGGACTTGCCTGTGAAAGAAGATATCCTAACTTGTACCTTGCTACCTCACCAGTAGAGCCAGCAACTCTATGTGCCTCGTCGATTATAATTAAGTCCCAGCCACTTTTTATTATCGAGTAAATGCGCTCTTCGTTATACTTCTCAATCCTTTTATCTGTCCAGCCAACGCGTTTTTCCAAAGGTTTGATTGAGTCCATGGGCGAAATAACTTGGTCGAACTGACCATACACATCATCACTTTCGGAGATTCTGCGAATTGTGTCATAGTCCGAGGGTAGAATTACGTTGAACTTTTCGTTGAATTTTTCCTGCATTTCCGATGCCCATTGAGTTACCAGACCAGTAGGACATACCACTAATATACGCTTAATAAGCCCACGTGCCTTCAACTCTTTAATAACCATGCCCGCCTCGATGGTTTTACCAAGTCCAACCTCATCAGCAAGGATATAGCGAATTGTGTTGTTCTCCATAACACGATTTAATACATGCAGTTGGTGGGGTAGGGGGATTACATCATTTGAAAGCGAAGACAAAAGCCCACCTGAAGTTTCGTTCTTTATCTTAGAAAGCAGAGTTACGTAACGCAGATAGTTTTCGTCATAGATATTGCTACCAGCGTCTTTATTTAGTTGTGTTTCGGAAGCTTTATAAACAGCACTATTAGACGGATTATAAACACGATAAGACACATAACCCCACGCTTCAATCCGCTCAAGAACCTGTACATTGGCACCAGCTGCCGTATCAAAAGCAAAATCTCCGGTTTGCAACATCCGCTTATCACCTCCACACATGAGCGATTAAACTCTTCCCAAACTAATATCATAATACATCAGCAGGCTTGCATCCTCCTGAATTGTATCCTCAGGCAAGCGCTCAGCTACGCTTACAATCGTTTTATAATCCTGCTCCTTCCAAAGATGTGCAAAGCCTGCACGGATTGCTTCGGAACGGAAAACCTTAAGCTTGCCCTTTGTTGAAAGATACTCCTGAAACTCTTTAAGCAAGTTCTTTTCACGCAGCTTTGCGATGTCGCCACTTTTGGTTAGGTCGGGGATATACCATTTGCCCTCATCGTCCATTATGAAGTTTTCTTCAAGAATAACTATAAGCTCGGGCATTTTTTCCCGTTTATCAACCGCTTTAAAATCCAGCATAAATTTAGGCATTAAATCCTGATAGGTTTGCCTGCCATCGCCACGGCGCTCGTCTAACTGCTGGTATAGCCACCCGATAGCTGATTTTTCGTCTAATAAAAACAGCTCAAACGGTATATCCTCAATTTCCGTAGTGGCACGTGCAATATCGTATTCATTTACTTGATTGGGCAAGAAATACATATTATCACGTTTTAAAAAACGCTTGTCGAGTCCCTTATAAAAGTCGTTAGCATCGAGAGGCACAGCAATTCCATTCATAATATGATAAGCAACCATGCGGTCGAAAAGAAGATACGCTTGCCGCTCGGAAACCATTTCGATTTTCTCTTGTTTATGAACTACTTTGGGAAGCATCTCTAAATACTGGCGCACAAACGCCCATGCAGTTTCCTCGGTACCTGCTTTTAGCTTGAAATCACGGGTAAAGCTTTCGGTTGGCTTATATGCAGAAATAATCAAATCCTGCTTAACTGCAGAACTTGATGTAACCTGCTTAAAACTACCCTGTTGCTTATCCATTGTTCTAACATCTGCAACCACAAAACCGGCATGTTGCAATGCTTCTTGAATGGTATTCCAAACCGAGTTTTTTGAATTATGAAACTCAACCGTCATCCACCTGCCAGGCTTTAGCACCCTGTAATATTCGCAAAAGCACTTGGTCATAAGCCCTTGATACTCTGGCATACCCTTGCCCTGCACAGCATTTACAATAGCCTCGCATCTTTGATTTGTAAATACCTTTAGCCAAGCCTCCCATAAAAAAGATAATTCAGAATAGTTTAGGTTGCTGCCAAAGGGCGGGTCGGTGAAGATGTAGTCGATAGTGTTTGGCGGAATAATTGATACGTCGGACAAAGAAGCGCAATTTACTCCTGTATTACTTCCAATGAAACACCAAGTGTTAAACAAGTTTTTTTTAGCATCCAATAATGCAAAGACTGATGTTTCATAAACAGATGAAGCAATATAAAGTGTGCCAGAAAGGGGTCCAGCTTGATTTTTGCTCCATCTAAAAAGTTTAGATGCTCTTTGGAGTATTGAAGTAAAGAAAAACATCATATGTGTGTTAATTTTGATACGCTTATGCAAACAGGCCAACACAGCCAAATTCCTTCTCGTATAAAACTGATGCACATGCGTTATGCCGATGCGGTCGTTTCTTCTGCTTTCAGAGCCTTCGCACATTCTGTCCGTTGGATACCAATACGGTATATCCATATTGTTTATCTTATCTATCAACGCTAAATCCTCGGCATCGGGGGCTTTTTCGTAACGCTTTTTGCCAACCGTATAGTTGATTAAAACGGGCACTTGCGTTGCCATGGTTACAACTTTGTTTATTTTTTTATCAAAGTGGCTTGTTTGCGAGCGTTTGCAGTCCGTTTTTCTAAGTTCACTATTGCAGTTTGGGCAAGCAAATTCTTTTTGTACTTGTCCGCTTTTTTTATCAACCGCAACATCCCAAAACACCATTTCGTTTGAGCAGGTTGGGCAAATAAAAACATCGCTCCAAACGGTATAGTTAATTCGTCCCACGCTGGGTAAACCCATTATGTTAAATAGTGATTCGTCTTTATATACGTGGCGGGTTTCATACATCCAACCACATTCTTTTTCTACCTCATTTAATATGCGCTGTGCTTCCGCTTGAAACTTAGCAACATCAACAGGTGTATTGTAGTTATATGCTATAAATGTTGCGGCAGGCGAAAGGTCGGATAGTATTGCCTTTCTCGCACCCCATTTTACGTATGGCATCTCATGCTCAATTTGGCGCTTAAAAGCGTCATCGGGGTTTCCGCACATTTGCGCCGCTACGCCCGTCATGCCTGTGCCGCAAAAGCCGTCAAATACTATGTCTCCCGGCTTGGTATAGTGCAAAATGTAACGCATAATCGCCTTGTGTGGAACCTTGGTGTGGTATGAGTGTGCATTGTAGATGGGGTCGTTTTTGCCCTCGCTAACATCAGCCGCAAATGGCTCGCAGTGGTAATCATCGGTAGCCTCGTTATATGGTGTGCCGTTTTGCTTTATAAACTTCTCGATAAATGGGTTAGGGCAGGCAGTATAGTATGGTGCATCGGAAAGTGTGATAATGTCCTCGTCTTTTCCAATCGGAAAACCATCTATATGGCGTACCTTGTCTATATCTTCTTTTGTTAGCTTTCGCGGTTCCATTAGTTTATTCCTCGTTTTCTCTCCGTTTAACAACGATGCGTAGTTTAGTTGCGTCCTTACCCTTGGTATAAGCTGAAACTATTTCACCCAGTTTGGCTATGAAGTTCGCTTCGTCCATCGGGGGTAACTCTTCTAGCTTCTGAATCAAGTCATAAACAAGTATAACAACTGGCTCGTAACTTTTCAAGAGGGCTAAAACGCTTTCAATAAAGAAACCGTCTATTTGTTGCGGTAGCGTACCGCTTGCAATAAAGTCGTCTATAACCTTTATCTGTGAGGCAGAAAGGTATTTTTTTTGGTTTTCTACAATCGGGTCGGAAATACTATCGAGTAACAATTTCGTCCATTCGACAACCAAGTTGTCTATGCGGTCTTCGATATTATCGAGTTGACCGTAAACATTTCTTTCATTATCGTCTAAACTAAACTTACAATGAGGGCAAGTGGTGTTCGCTTTTAGGTCGGTTGATGTTAGCGAATAACAAACCTTTAGCCTTGCCAAATCCTGCTCGATATCCGACAGTTTTGCAGATGAAAGAATCTCGATAGAACGTAGCTTGCGTAGATTGCTAAGCGTTTGACTTTCCTGAATCTTACCTTTGCGATTAGCTTCGTCCATACCAAAACGCTTTTTCTTGTGATTCTCAAAATATATGTCTATGTATTTATCCTTGATTTTTTCCAGTATGGCGCAAACCTTCTGCGCGGCAGCATCACCGTCGGTGCCTTCCATTATGTCGTCGCGAACCTCACGGAAGGTCGCCTTGGCATTCTCAATGTCGGATTTCAAAACAGCACCAAGGTCGATATACTCAATACTGGAAATATATGAAACAACAGAGGCACAGTCAGTCTTGAAGGTCTGGTATTGAGGAATGCGCTGCAGAAGGGCAATATCCTTGCCAAGCTTCTCCACTTCGTCTGAGGACAGTCTAAAGTTATTCAACTTGGCGGGCGTGTTAAAGCGTGTTCCGTAATTGCTGAACTCGTTTTTAACTGCGGCGCAAGCATCCCGCATCATATGAATCTGCTGTGCGCTTGCAAGCGGCTCTCCCCATAGCTCGAATTTATCGGAGAGTGTGCGTTCGTTTTGAACGGTAGCGTTAGTAAGCTCGTATGCCTTTCTTAATAAATCTTCCACTGCGGCTTCACGGTTGTTGGGGTTGTTTAGCTTGGCAGGATTAAGTTTTAGTATATCAAATAGCTTTTTTAATTCTACGATAGACATTTCTGTAGGTCTAGAGAGATATTTGAACTCGTACAAATCCGGTGAAGAAAGTTTAAAAACTCTGTCGAGGTTTGATGCAGTAATTGTTTCATTATTTCTTAATGTGATGACCGCATGACCAGAGTAAACCATAGACAAAAAGATAATAGGAGTAAATATGTACCATATACGGAATTTTTTATCGATTTGCCAATTTCCCTGTTGTTCAAAAATATCAGTAAAATTAAGCACGCCTTGCGTAGGTAGTTCCTGTATAAGGTTGATATAGTACGCTGCATACTTAGAACCTTCAGGACGTATTTTATCGCCGTCGAGGACGCCAAAGCTTTCTAACATCATAGTTGATTGCTGAGATGTTCTACCAGCAAAATGCTCGAAAGCTGCCTTTGCGTTTTCTGCCATATTTTTGCGAGTAATTTTTGTTTTCATAACTGGAATATCTTGGTATATTCGATTAAAATATTCGTCGATGCATATGGATGCGGCGAGGTCAATCGTATCGTTGAAGGTTGTCCCCATCTTGTAACGACCTTTAAGCACTTCGATTAGTTGACGACGTTCTTTTTTATACACAACATCAAAACAGGTATTATTATTTTCACTTAAAAATCTAACCAACTTCCTATACAACTTTGATGCTTTAGAAAGATAAGCTTCTTTATCCTTGCCTTCGCTTATGCTAGCCAAACTTTGAGCAGAGGCGTAATGCGAAAGCATATCACGAAATTCGTCGCTGGATTTAAAGTAGAAATAAACTTCATCCTCTGCGTCATTTCTTGCTGCACTGTTATAGCCATAAGGAGGCATGATGTGCATGTAGAAGTCTCGTTCGGGCTGTGCTGTGCTACGCTCTCCAGGCAAACCCATGAAAAGGTAGCCCTCGCGGAAGATATTGTGGCTATCCCAGTTCAAGTCATGCTCATATATTTCAAAACCAGAAACGTACTGCTTTCTATCCCATTCAAGACAACCATATACTACATGATAAAAGTAGCGATTAAGCTCTCCATCAGCCAGTAATGACGCCTTTTGCTTGATTCTTTCTTCGTAGTCTACAATCTTATCAACATCAATAAAATATTGACCGTTGTCTTCATCATGAATGATGAACTGACCCGAAACAGTTTTCAAAATTTCTTTCAATGTTGCCTTTACCGCGCCAAGTAGAAAATCGGAGTCTTCTTCGGGCATAGGTAAATACAAACATATGTCGTCTTTCAAGTTTTCCGCAGTAAGTCCAAAATGCACATCTAGTCCGTTAGTGGTTAAGCGATGCACGCTTAGCGCATATATGATTTGTATTGCCATCGGCTTGTATGCTTCTTTGGAAAATGAGCGTGCGACTATTTCTTCCAGCTGTTTGCTTGCATTTAAAACACGACTAATAGTTACATCGCTTCGCAACAAGCCGTTTGATTTTATTGAGGGCCAATAGTCATCAAAAGAAATTATTCCAGGTGCGTTTTCAGGCACATCGTTGTCGAAAATATCTTTTATCGATAAAGATATGTTTTTTAATATATGGCGGTTCTCAATCAGATAAACTTTGTTGAACACATCGATATACGCAGGGTGAATAGGAAAAAGGTTTACAAACTCATCCATTCTTGAGGACATACTTGCGTATAAATGGCTGAATTTCTCTAAATGTGCGCGAATCTTAGCCTTCTGTTCGGTTGTCTTTTTAAGGATTCGCTCGGAAACGACATATGACGTGGCTTCTTTAGTGATGACAATTTGAGTGAAACGGTCCTTCACGTGCATCAAAGTATCCGAAACGAAACTAAAGCGCGGATTGTCAAACACCTTTTCCTGGACACCGAATATCACGCGTAGCTTTGACTTAGAACATAGCTCACCCAGAGCACGCAAGAACTCTAAATCTAACACGATATCTCGCTCGTTTCGCGACGTAAGGTAAGACAAAAACTCGTCAACTACAATTAGATAACCTTTATCTGGATACTTCGCAGAAAAAGCAAACATCATATCCTGGATTAGTTTTTTGTTATCTTTTACTTTTGCAAAATCTGGTGCTTTGAAATCGATACCGCGTTCAATAAAGTCTTCTTCAATGAATCCGAATAGTATTTCACGTAAAGACATGGTTACGCCACCGATTTCAATTCGAAGCACTTCAAACTTGCCAGCAATTTGTTTCATGTTCGAAGCAAATTTTTTGTTCTGCAAATAGTGCAGATTACCCGCATCGTAGGCTACAGAAGAAATTACAGACATCAAGTGCGACTTACCGGTACCGTAGTTACCAACCACCAGCACACCTTTGTTGTCTATGACTTCGTCAAACTGTAGCTGGTCTATGACCGTTGCTTTTAGACTGTCTGCCATTGCATCAGACATGATGTAGGTTTTTACGTATTCGCGTGCTGTGTCGGCATCTTTTG
>JAAZFD010000307.1 GCA_012511925.1 Clostridiales bacterium | reverse complement strand
GCTCTGTATGCTTCCTCCATGTCTTTAGCGATTATTACGCCCTTGCCCTTTGCTAAGCCGTCTGCCTTTATTACAACGGGAAAGCCCATAATCGATACGAAGTCAATCGCATCATCAAAATCCGAAAACACCTTGGATTTTGCAGTGGGAATATTAGCCCTCTCCATAAGCTCCTTAGAGAAAATCTTGCTCGATTCGATTTGAGCGGCAGCGGCGGTAGGACCAAAAGCGGCAATGCCTGCAGCTTCCATAGCATCTACCATGCCCAATGCAAGCGGGTCGTCTGGTGTAACTATGCAAAAGTCGATTTCTCTTTCCTTTGCAAACCTCACCATTCCATTCACATCTGTGGCGGAAATAGGTACGCATTCGGCGATTTCGGATATGCCGCCATTACCTGGAGCGCAGATAATCTCGATTTTTTTGCCTGCTTCGCACAGCTTACGAATTAGGCTATGCTCCCTGCCGCCTGAACCTACAACAAGCACTTTTTTGATGTCTGAAACTTTCATTTTTACAGCCTCCCCTTTGTTTGATTATATTGCCTTCGGCAGTTATATTATTTTTCTTGCGAAAAATAGTGATGTTGGTTATTGATATTACATTCGCTCTGCGGAACGAATAACGAATATAATTAGGTACGTTTTCGCCTGCGGTAATGCAACCAACACATAATGCAAAATGCAAAATCAATCACGTTTTCGTTTTTACACCAACCCAGTGTAGGGGCGCGCACTGCGCGTCCGCTTACAATGCAACCAAATTGCAGGGAATTACCTACACATAATGCAAAATGCAAAATCAAACACGGTTTCGTAGGCGATTCTTTCCTATCCGCCGCAGCGGATTTCATTGGCTTTCCGCAGAAAGCCTATTTCACCCATTTTCGCAGAAAATGGATTTCACCTTGCGTAGCAAGATTTCATTGGGCGCATTATCCCGATTTCATCGGGGTAAAGCCCCTAACTGTGTTTAAAATGCCTTTGCCCCGTAAACACCATTGCGATTCCCAACTCATTTGCCGCATCTATTGAGCTTTGGTCGTTATTAGAGCCACCTGGCTGAATAATCGCCGTAATCCCTGCCTTATGCGCCGCACGAACGCAATCATCGAACGGGAAAAACGCATCGGAAGCCAAACAAGCGCCTACAACCTTCTCACCGCCATGCTCGATTGCCTGCTCGGTCGCCCAAATTCTGTTCACTTGACCTATTCCAAGCCCAACGGAGGCATTATCCTTTGCGATTGCTATTCCATTTGATTTTACATGCTTTACTATGCGCCAAGCAAACATCAAGTCTTGCATTTCCTTTTCGGTAGGCTTTTTATCGGTTACAACTCTAAGCTCGTCAGTAAGCGTTATGTCGTAGCCCTGAATAAGCATTCCGCCGCTTACACGCTTAAAGTCGTAGCCCTTTTTGGGAATGCCATGTTCGAGTGATGGTAGTTTCAACAGCCTTATATTCTTTTTCTTTTTGAGAATGCTTAACGCTTCGTCTGAAAAATCGGGAGCGATTACAATCTCGATAAATATTTTGTTAATCTCTGTGGCGGTTTGCTCGTCAACCGCTCTGTTTGTGGCTATTATGCCGCCGAATATTGATGTCGGGTCGGCTTCATAGCATCTTGTCCACGCATCTATTAAAGTGTCTGCTGAAGCTACACCGCATGGATTTGAGTGTTTAACCGCAACAACGGTTGTTTCTTCAAATTCAGCCAAAAGGTCTATTGCGCCATTCGTATCTGCAATATTATTATATGAAAGCTCTTTGCCGTGTAGCTGTTCGGCTGAAGCTAATGTACCGCTTATATCGCCCATCTCCCTGTAATACCTTGCGCTTTGGTGTGGGTTTTCGCCGTAACGCAAATCCTGTAGTGCTTCAAATGGCAGAGTTATTTTTTTAGGTAATGTTATACCTATTTGCTTTGCAAGATAATCGGCAATCATAGCATCATAAGCGGCTGTTAGTGCAAAAACCTTGTAGCCAAGTCTTTGCCTTGTTGCCTTTGAGGTTTTGCCGTTTGCTTTTAGTTCGTCTATTACCTTTTGATAGTCTTTGGGGTCTGTGATTACGGTTACATCGTTATGGTTCTTTGCGGCGGCTCGTAGCATTGTAGGACCGCCAATATCGATATTCTCAATGGCTTCTTCGATTTTTACATTAGGCTTCATTATCGTTTCCCTAAATGGATATAGGTTTATTACTGCAATGTCGATTAAATCAATTTCAAGCTCTTCAAGGGTTTTTATATGCGCAGGGTTATCCCTTATCGCAAGCAAGCCGCCATGAATTTTTGGGTGCAGAGTTTTGATTCTGCCGTCTAAGCATTCGGGAAAGCCTGTAATGTCTGATACGTTCACCACATCAATGGAGTTGTTCAACAGCATATTTGCAGTTCCGCCCGTTGAGATAATCGTATAACCTAAATCAACAAGCGCTTTTGAAAATTCTAATATACCAGCTTTGTCTGATACTGAAATTAGTGCATACTTTTTGTTAGCCATAATTTTCTCCTTAATTATTTGATTTCAACCCTGCGACCCGTAACAAACAACCTGTTTTCACAAAACAGCTTAACAGCTTGGGGCAAAAGTTTATGTTCAATCTCTAAAACTTTTTTTGCGACACTACCTGCATCGTCTGAATATTCTACCTCTACCGCCTGTTGCAATATAATTGCGCCTGTATCGTAGGTGTAATCTACAAAATGAACGGTAGCACCTGTTAGCTTTACGCCATAGCTTATTACCGCCTCATGAACATTACTGCCATACATTTTATCGCCGCAAAAACTCGGTATTAGTGCAGGGTGCAGGTTCATTATTGCGTGATTGTAAGCATCAACAACATTTTTACCTACCTTTGACATATAACCTGCCAGCACAACGAGGTCAATTTTGTAATCAACTAAAAGCTCAAGCATTTTTTGGTCGTGCTTTTCCTTATTGCCCTCAAACAAAACCTTGTTGAGATATACGGCAGGAATGTTCTGCTTTTTCGCCCTCTCATTAGCATAAGCGTCCTTACGATTGTAAATAAGCAAACAAACCTCTCCGTTTATGTAGCCGCTTTCACACGCATCTATTATGGCTTGAAAGTTGCTACCCGAGCCGGAAGCTAAAACCGCAATTCGCTTTTTGCTTTTAGGAATCATACGAAGTTTACTCCGCTTAAAACTTCACGCTTTGAAAGCCTACCTATTATATAGGCTTGTTCGCCCATGTTGTTTAGCTCATCAACAACCGCCTTAGCATCCTTTTCTTTAACGCAAAGCACCATGCCGATTCCCATATTGAATGTGTTGTATGCCATCTCTTGCGTTAGTTCGCCCAACTCGCATAGATAATCGAACAGCTTTGGTTTATTCCATGAGCCTAACTTTATATCCGCCTGCAAGTCAGAGCCATACATTCTCGGTAGGTTTTCTATGAAGCCGCCGCCTGTAATGTGCGCCGCTCCATGGATTTCAAACTTGCTTATTATGTTTAGAATAGCTTTTACGTAGATTTTCGTAGGTGTTAGCAAGGCTTGTCCTATTTTTCCTATGCCCTCAACCTCTGTTGAAAGCTGTTCCGTTGTTTCGCCTACTAATTTTCTTACTAGCGAAAAACCGTTCGAATGTACTCCCGATGAAGCCAACCCAACTAAACAATCTCCCTCTTTAACCTTTGAACCGTCAATTATGTCTTTTCTATCAACTATGCCAACCGCAAAGCCTGCAACATCATATTCGCCTATTGGATAAAAGCCCGGCATTTCTGACGTTTCTCAGCCTACCAAAGCGCAATTTGCTTGTCGACAGCCCTCTGCTAATTCTGCTACTATTTTTTCTACCAGTATGGGATTCATCTTTCCAGCCGCTATGTAGTCTAAGAAAAATAAAGGTTTAGCGCCTTGGCATATAATATCGTTTACGCACATGGCAACGCAATCTATTCCGATTGTGTCGTGCATATCAAGTGCAAAGGCTAATTTTAGCTTTGTGCCAACTCCGTCAGTTCCCGAAACGAGCACGGGCGCCTCCATTCCCATATCTGCAATGCTAAACATTCCCGAAAAGCTGCCTAAATCACCCAAAACCCTTTCGTTGTAGGTGGATTTTGCGTGCTGCTTTATTCTTTTCACCGCTTCATAGCCCGCTTCGATATCTACTCCTGCGGATTTGTAATCTGTTGCCATTTTTATTTCCTTTCGTTATGCCTTTTCACCGAGCACTCTATGTAGCATCTCGGCATAAGCGCCCTCTACATTGCCTAAATCTCTGCGGAACCTGTCTTTATCAAGTCTTTCCTTTGTGGTTTTGTCCCAGAAACGACAGGTGTCGGGTGAGATTTCGTCTGCCAATATTATTTTGCCATCGAATCTTCCAAACTCGAGCTTGAAATCAACCAAGTCAATGTTCATCTTAGCGAAGAATGGAACCATAAAATCGTTTACCGCAAATGCAAGCTCTGTAATCCTTGCCATTTCCTCTTTTGTGGCTAACTCGATTGCTTGAATGTGGTAATCGTTTATCATGGGGTCGCCCAGTTCGTCGCTTTTGTAGCAGAACTCTAACACAGGGGTTTTCATAACAACGCCCTCGTTTAGCCCTAAACGCTTTGCCAAAGAGCCAGCCGCTATGTTTCTTACGATAACCTCAACTTGAACGATTTCAACTCTGTGCACCAATGAGCGCCTTTCGTCTAACTCTTCAACAAAATGCGTGGGTATGCCCTGCTTTTCTAAAAGACCGAACATATAGTTCGACATACGATTGTTCACAACGCCCTTGCCTGTAATTGTGCCTTTTTTCTTGCCATCGAATGCGGTTGCATCGTCTTTGTAATCGACTATTACGAGCGTGGGGTCATCAGTGGCATAAACCTTTTTGGCTTTGCCCTCGTAGATTAAATCTGTTTGTGTTACCATAATTCCCTCCGTTAATTTATAGATTCGTTGTCGTGTAAAACTTTTTTACGCATGTCCGCCTTGTATTTTACCAAAGCGTTTTTTGCGTTATCGTCTGATACTGCGATTATTTGTATGGCTAAAAGTGCTGCGTTTTCGGCTGCATTGGTGCCTACTGTGGCTACGGGGATACCTTGTGGCATTTGTGTCATGGATAGAAGCGAATCAAGCCCGTCCATGAATGACGAAATGATGGGTAAGCCGATAACAGGCAATGTGGTGTATGCGGCGACTGTACCGGGTAGTGCTGCCGATTTTCCTGCCGCTGCGATTATTGCGGCGTAGCCGTTTTCAACTGCGTTTGTGGCTAATTGTGCTACCTCGTCGGGTGTTCTGTGTGCCGATAGAATATGAACCTTGTACTCTGCACCAAAGGATTCAAGCACATTGGTTGCTTTTTTGATTATGTCAAAGTCGGATTTGCTACCCATAACGATTGCAACTTTTTTGTTAAAAGCCATATAAATTCTTCTCCCCTAAAAATAAAAAATCACTTTAATAGTATCATTGTTTTGTGGGGAATTCAAGTGAAAAGCAGGGATTTTTTCTATAAATGCAGAACAGAATTTGAACAATGCCTTTGAAGTGGCATGGAATGTATTGGGGCATAATCTTTTTAAAGTGAATCTAAGTAATGCGCAGTCAAATATTTTACGGAAACAGAAGCGATAGATGACTTACAAACTGCCTATCTAAATGGTGGTTGAGGTACAAAAACAACATTTTGCATTAAGCAAAAGTAGCTTTTTAAG
>JAAZFD010000306.1 GCA_012511925.1 Clostridiales bacterium | reverse complement strand
CCCAGTATGAGTGCATTTGATTTACATTTGACTTTATATATGCTTTTTGTTATAATATAGAAAATCAAACTCATAAGGATGACGGCATGAAATTATTTAATTTTGCCTATTGTAAGGATTTTAGAAATAAGATTGATTACTTAGCAACTATTTGTGTGGAAGATTGGGGCAAACCAAATGAATATACTACACATCCCATTTTGCACAACTACATTAAGCATACCTTTAGCAAGCTATACTATGATTATGAAAATACGCCTCAAGAGGAGCGTAGCAAGATTTTTGCAGTTCAGGAAGACAAGTACTTTATTTTCAATACCGGCTTATACGATGAACATTGGCAAAAGGTATATGCGTATTTCACTCCGAACCGTTATTTTAATCAACAATGGTATTATGAAGCCTTTATAACGGAATATGCCCTGAGAAACTTAGGGATAAATGAGTTCCCACAGCGCGCCAATTACTTCTCAGATATGAAAGAATTAATCTTTGATATAAATTACGATTTAATATTGCAATATGACCATATTTTTGGCGATGAAAACAATAACCAGCGCATTCCCGAAGCGATAAGGAATCATTTTAATAAACAAGCTTTATTTGACGGTGCAATTCTTAACACGAAAAAAAGAATTGATGCAAACTACAAATTAGCTTTGCCGCAGTATTATGATAACAAAATCCAACTATTGCTACCTTTATATTTAACAAACCCATCAACCCCGGATTTAGCTTTGGTAGTAACAAGAGATGATGCAAACAAATGCTATTTGGGACATACCTGCTTGCCGATAATATGGGCATATAACAATGCCCGCTTGATAGCAAAGCCGGATAGCGAATGGTTGGTTCCCTAAATTTTGTTGACAAAACAAAGTATCTGCAATATAATAGTATTAGGCGAGGTAATACTTGATTGTATTCCTTGGCGAATTGTAGGTATGCAACTGATTTTAGATTTAATTATGTAACTACTATTTAAGTATTGCAAGGGCATTTCACACGAGATGCCCTTTATTATTGTATAGCCATAAAAAACGCACCCCTAATATAAGAGCGCGTGTACTGAAAATGTGCATAAAACTGTTCACGACCTGCCCAAATACTCCTGCGCCCTGGCATTATCGGGTTCATACTCCAAAATCGTATCGTCCTGTGGCATCCAAACGCCTTGAATTTTGCGAACGCCATCTATATTCCCAATTGCAATAATCCAATATTGCGTACCAGATTTTATTTCATTGCTGTCCTGTTCGTTAATCATCAAAAACTCATTGCGAACCAAATAAATCATCGGGTCATTCCTATCAAAGTAGCTTTTAATTGTGGCGGGGTCATTGGGGTCAATAGCAGATAGCGTTTGCGGAATAACGTACTTTTGCCAGCTTTCTGCATAAACGCTATCAAGCGGCATTACGGCAAGCACTTCAATATCGCTTACTTTATCAATGTTATAAATGCCCTTTTTCTGCTCTATCGCTTCTTCATCTCCAATATCCGAAAGCATTGTTAAACCCGAAAAAGACTGAATAGATTGATTAGGTGATTCAAAGATTAAACCTGCATAATCCTCATAACGCCTTTCGTTTATCGCATCATACATCGAGTTGATTACATCGTAATCTGCTTCAAAATCAGCATCAAAGGTAAATATTCTTACAATTTGAGTTGAATTCTCGGGCGTGATTTCTTTCATTCTGTATGGAATTTTAGAAGTTGTTGCATTTTCATACAAAATGTGCAATCCAGTTTTTTCGGCATACTGAAAAGCACTGAACGTTCCTTGCTTTTTAACAATCACGACCGCACCCGCAAAATTCACATCTTCATTTTGCTCGATATACTTGTTTAGCTCAAATTCCGCTTGCGCCTGTGCCGATATTATTATCGGTGAAGCTTCGGGGCTTTTTGGAGTGGGCGTGTTTTCATTTGAACTGTTTTGTGAACATCCGAACAGCGAAAACAGAAGAAATATCGATAATAAAATTACATAAAAGCGTTTCATAGCTTATCTCCTTTTCTATTATGACTTGGGCTTAGTTAAACCTATTAGACTTAACCTAAATAAATGCCAGCATTTTTTCCTAACAATGCAAGCTATATATAATTTTATGAACTCAATACGCACAAATAATCCCACCGCTATTCGCATAAACGGTAGAGATACCCCTCGTATCGGTTATTAAAATCTCGGCAAAGCTACATTGCTCTTGCACCTGACTTTTCAGCCATTGCGCACGTTCTAAATTAGCACAATGGCTTATTACAAGCGTTTTCCCCTTGTGATTCTTGTCTGCTAAAATTTGCGAAATCAGCTTGTTCAGCGCCTGCTTCGTGGATAAGCTTTGCCCTATCATCCCAATTTCGCCCTCTTGTGTGCCTTCGCAAAGCAATTTTATTCTCAATACAATAGCAACCACCGCTTGCAGCTTTTTTAGCCTGCCATTTTTACGCAAATTCTCTAAGGATTCCAGCACAAAAAGCGTTTTCATTTTGTCAACAAATTGCTCGCCCTTCTTTACAACCTCGTCAAAGGACATTCCAGAGCTTGCATATTCACGCAGCTTCAACGCAAGTATGGTTTCTCCCGAAGCGGCAGAGCGACTATCGAACACATGAATATTCACATTTGGGTGTGATTCACGAAACAGCTCCACAGCAGAAATAGCCGAATTATACGAACCGCTAAGGCGCGCGGAAAGCGTTACTACATAGACGTTTTTTGCTCCGCAATTAAAAGCATCCATATAGCTTTGCGGCGAGGGGCAAGAGGTGTAGGGCGCATCCTCATGGCGTTTCATGGCATCCAATAGCTCGGCTTGATTCAAATCAGCATCATCAACAAAGGTAAGCTCATCCCCAAAATGTATAGAAAGTGGAACGCTTACAAAATCGCTATCTTTCCTCATAGCTTCCGTCATATCGCAGCAGCTATCGGCTAAAATTTTATATTCCATACTTTTCTCCATATCTTACTTTAATATAATCATACGTTAATTTTGCTTATTTTGCAATGCTTTGTTTGAAACGCTCAAAAAGCAGTTTATCCATAGCGAAGCGAAATCTGATGAAAGCATTAGCGATTCTATAAAATAACAAAAAAATCACAACAAAAGCTAAGTATTTTCAATTCAGCACGTAAAATCAGATTGAATCGTTAAGATTAAATTACTTTGAATTTAGGGTTTCGATAATTTACAGGCTATTGATATAATTTATAAAATAGTTAAAATGAAGTTAATCGATAGTCTTACAGTTCTTCTGTGGACTTTAAAGAAAAAATGTATGGAGGAAAACATGAAGAAGCTAACAAGAAAAAAGGCTTTTACAATCGTTGAGCTAATCATCGTTATCGCTGTAATAGGTGTTCTCGCTGCGATATTGATACCGACTTTCTCAAACATCATTGAAAAAGCTAACTACAAATCTGCATTATCGGATGCAAGAAATGCGCTAACTGGTTTTATGCTTTCAAACCTCGAACAAACAAACGGCAACAGTCAAGTAAAGCATGTTGTAATCCTTGTTGAGCAAGCAAGGAAAACATACATATTTGGTTGGGGCGGCGAACTTGAGGAAGATAACACCGGTAGGCTATTGGAGTGCGTTTTCAGCCCATTTGATGGCGATGCTACAAGCTGCGTAAACCAGCTGAACTGCTCCCTTGACGATGTGAACACAGGAAACACAGACGGAAAGGCATTCTGCTTAATGCTTTCAGGCTATAAATCGCATGAACTAAATGAGCAATTCGAAAATGTTATCGACGTGTTCGATGATTTAGACGAAAGTGATTTACCAAAATCCACATTGATGTTTGACGGCTTCTTGCTTGCAGATGCAATAAAAGGTAATGAGCCGGGTGCAAAAACATATTCGGTTAAGCTGAATGTTTATGATGCTTTCAATGATGTGTTCATGCAAGAAAAAGTAGTCAACATACCCGTATCGCCCGAGCAAACATCGTTTACTCTTAACGACTCTAATTTCGGAACCTATATAAGCGGTGCAAAGCCTTATAACACAACCGATTGTTTCAGCGCAACATTTTCACAGGAATTTACTCTTTCAGAGGAGGGTATTACGCCAGCAGAACTCGATGTAGAAGTTTACCCCTTTGAAACCGTAGGAGGTCAGGAGTTCGTATTGCTTAAAACCGTTACGGGCTTGCAAGCAATAAACGACAGCATGGACAGCTTGGATAAAAATTACATGATGAACAACGATATTGATTGCCATGAGGTAAACTACTGGGTACCCGGTTGGCAGGCAGACGATGACTATCCCTTTAACGGCATTTTTGAGGGCAACAACAAGACAGTTATCGACTTGGTAATAAATAGACCT
>JAAZFD010000305.1 GCA_012511925.1 Clostridiales bacterium | reverse complement strand
GCTCAAATGGGTATGATGAAAGCGTGAGAGAACGTGCGAGTGCAATAGTTTCGTTTTCAAGGCTAACATTTCCGCATCAGTTATTCAGAGTTATTGCGTTAGAACAGATTTACAGGGCAATGAAAATACTAAACGGCGAGAGGTATCGCAAGTGAAAGCGGTTATTCAAAGGGTAACGAGTGCAAGTGTAACGATTGACAAAAAAGTTGTAGGCGAAATCGAAAAAGGCTTGCTTGTGCTTTTGGGAGTTGGCAAGGGCGATTCTGTTCGTGAAGTTAAATATCTAACGGACAAAATATTAGGCTTGCGAATATTCGAGGACGAAAACAACAAAATGAACCTGTCTGTGCTTGATGTTGGCGGAGAAATCTTATTGGTTTCTCAATTTACGCTTTACGGAGATGCGAGGAAAGGCAAGCGACCCAGCTTTACAGATGCCGCACCACCCAATGAAGCGGAAGCCTTATACGAGGCTATGAAGCAGGAAATGCGTTCACAAATAAATGTTGAGTGTGGTGAATTCGGAGCAGATATGCAGGTGGCACTAATAAACGACGGTCCTGTAACTATTATTTTGGAAAGCATATAGGAAAAAATTCTCTGACGATAAATTATCATTTTTATATAAAAATCATAGATTTGGTTTGGATTCTTTTGACGGCAAAAAAACGCAATATCAAATGCTATAGGGCATAGCAGTTGTGCAGACTGAACTTATGGGTATAAGTATTTCCTTTTTATAGTTATTACCAACAGCAAATGTAAACTTTTCATAAAACTCTATTCTCTGTTGCATTTTGGTTAAAATTCTGATATTATATAGCAGTAATTCTAAATACCCTTTAATTCGAATGCTATAAAGGGGACAAAAACAAATAAAGGAGCAATAAAAAATGAAAAATCTTGCAAAAACAGTTGCTATTCTTTTGTCATTGATTTTCGTGCTGGGTAGTTTTTCGGCTGCCCTTGCGCAAGAAGATGACGTGTATAGCGGCACATTCGGCACAATTGCCGCAGGGGAAAACCACTCGCTGGCTTTAAAAACCGATGGAACACTTTGGGGTTGGGGCGATAACTATTATGGCATATTAGGTGATATCGACTTGCCGCAAAGCACGGACCCCATTCAGATTATGAGCGATGTGAAGTTCGTAGCAACAGGGTTTAACCATGGCTTGGCTATTAAGAACGACAATAGCCTTTGGGCATGGGGCGACAACTATTTCGGTCAGGTTGGAAACGATAGCGATGCAGACAAAGTAGATGTTCCTGAAAAGGTTTTAGAAAATGTAGTTATGGCTGCCGCAGGAGCCGACCATAGTATGGCGATTACGGAGAACGGCGACCTATATGTTTGGGGCAGTGCTCGGTATGGTCAGCTTGGAAACGGTATAGCAGACGAGGAGGAAATGGTTTTAACTCCTATGAAGCTTATGGAAGATGTTGCGTTTATAGCTGCAGGCGAGTATCATAGCTTGGCAGTTAAAACAGACGGAACGCTTTTAGCATGGGGCGATAACTTTAATGGTCAAATAGGTCTTGAAATTGACGAGGAGGACTATTATATCGAAACTCCTTACGAGGTTATGGACGATGTAAGGTTCATAGCGGCAGGGCAAGCAAACAGCATGGCAATCAAGACGGATAATTCGCTTTTGACTTGGGGTCAAAACGGGTGCGGTCAGCTTGGAAATGGCGAATCCGAAGGTACTTATATTCCTCAAAACGTTATGGAGGACGTTGCGTTCGTATCCGCTGGCTATGAACACACAATGGCGCTAAAAACCGATGGCTCGCTTTGGACATTTGGTGGGAACAATGTCGGGCAGTTGGGAACTGGCGAGGAAGATAGCTTGATTCCAATTAAGATTATGGAAGGCATGTTGCTTATTTCAGCAGGTTCTCACCATTGCTTAGCAGTACGAGCAGATGGTATTCTCTTCACTTGGGGCAGTAACGAGTATATGCAGTTAGGTTATGAAACCGAAGAAGATTTTAGCGTGCCACCTACCGAAACCATGGATTTGGTAGTGCGTGTAATACTGGGCGATGTTAACTCCGACGGGCTTGTTAATACAGGCGATGCTGTTTTGATTCTTAAATACCTTTCGGGTAATGAGGTATTAGAGCAAAATCAAATCGATGCCGCAGATTTTAATCAAGACGGAAAATTGAATACTGGTGATGCTACGGCAATATTATTAAATATAGTAGGCTAAAATTCAGTTTTTTGTTTCCCCCGTTACCGCAGCGAAACCGCTGCGGTTTTCCTTTGCATAAAAAAAGTGGGGAGTTGCCCCCATTAGCTATAATTATCCGCTCTGAAAAAGGGTTCGTACAACATAAACTAATCGCCACTCACCCTAAACACATCGATTACGGATTCGATTCCTCTTAGCATAGTCATAATAAAGCGCAATCTAAACGAGTCCTCTACCTCGAATGCGAGCTTGATTGTTGCATATCTGCCCGATTCGTCTGTGTCTGCCTTAATGTACTTTATGTCTATGTTTACGCCTAACTGTGAGCGTGAAATATCGG
>JAAZFD010000304.1 GCA_012511925.1 Clostridiales bacterium | reverse complement strand
TGCTTTGCCTTATACTCCTTACGAGCATTACGCTGTTTTCCGCCTGTGCAGTCCAGCAAGTAAACGCCCCTGTCAAAGTTCCTGATGACTACACAGTGGATAACTATTCAGATGGCAAAATGCTTCCCGATGCGAACCTCTATTCCATAAGCTATGAGAATATGAATTCAGAAAGCCTTGTGATTAACTTTGATTTTATGCAGGGAAGTGCCATCGAGGATAGTAACCAAAGGTCGGCATATTGCGTTCCCGAATACAATATTACGCTGCTTGAAAACCCCTCACGCCTAAGCATTACTTTTCCCAGCCTAAAATACATGGACTACGAACGAAAGCTCGGCACCAACAAGCCCAATTATCAGAATCTTTTAGGCTATTTCAGCTACGACTATAACGGCAGAAATATCTTTTACGAATTTAACACCGCCATTGCTTTTCGGGCGGAACAAAACGAAAATCGGTTGATTGTCCGAATAATGCCATTAAGTAACGAAAACACAGCAGATATCAACTATTTCGTAACCGCAAACGCATACGAGGAATATATTTCGAATACCTTTGAGTCGGATACTCTTTCGCCAACGCTAACAAGGGAAAACGGTGGTGCCATTCTGATTTCAAAGCCCTTTGCAAACAAAAATGCCGCGCGTAGCTTTTATAACACACTCGTGGAAGCGCACCCTGCCTACTCAAAAACCTTCGAGGTTATAGCTATGCACAGGGGACAGCTTCCTATTTATAATCCAGAAAAAGACAGCATAGATATTTCGGATGTGTTCCCTGCCTTGATAGAAAATGCCCCAACAAGGCTTCCAAGTGTGCTGTCGAACGGTCAATATCTTTGCGATGCGCCCAACGGCTCTATTCTTTATTGCAAACGCAGCACTAATTCCGATTCGGATTTTTTTACCCTGCACGTGAAAACGCAAAAGGGCATTGAGAACATAGATTTCGAGTTTGAAAACATAGAAAGCGCCAAGTATTCCCCTAATTCGAAAATGCTTGCGGTGCTGGAAAGCTCGTCAACGGGTTCGCATCTGTATATATTTTCAACTAAAATAGGCAAGCTGATAGCTGATTTGTCGGATTCGGGTTTAGGCAAGCGCATTTCTGATTTTATTTGGAGCGAATACTCAACCGCCATTTATGCGATTTGCGGAACTGAAACCGTTCAATTAAAGATGTACGACTTTACGATGCCCGAGGGTAATCGCACAAGCATAGTTTATGGTGGCTATGTTGATGAAAGCTCTCTCGCCATGCAAAATGGGCTGTTGTACTTTGTTTGTTCAGATGAAACAGGTGCAACCGTTTATAATATTCGACCGGACGGCGGTGCAAGGAGAGCACAGTTTAGCGGATCATCATTCGCATTTTCTGATGACGGAAAAAGTATTGCGGTAACGACAGCAGGTGTGTTTATGCTGCCAAACAGCAAAAACAATCTGTCCGTTTATGATGTAGAAACGAAAGAAAGTGTTCTTGTAACCGAGGAATTTGATGTGTTTGATTTCGTTTGGGGCAAGGATAATGTGCTTTACTACATTCAAAACAAGCAGGGTAGCACCGAAACCGAGGAGGGTGTAAGCATTTATGAATACCCTTACGTGCTGTATGCCTTTGATTTAGAAACGAAGCAATCAACCATAGTTTGCGAGTTGAAAAGCTCTAATATCGTTATTTCGAGTCGATATGAGAATCCGTTGTTGTGGTATGTCGATGATTTGTTGTTTGCTACGTTTGAGTTGGTGGGGTAGGCACGAGGGGAACGTTATGGGGATTTATTTTGGGGCTTTTCCCCAACGCCCCACTACTTTTTGCTACAATGTAGGGGCGCGCAGTGCCCATCCGCCCGTCATCATTCATTATTCATAAAAATCGTGCATTGCCCTCCCCTACACAGGGGTTAGGGATTAGCGGTTAGTGGGTAGAGAATAATCGTGCCTAATTATTCATCATTCATTATTCATCATTCATTATTCATTAATAATTGGGAGGATACCTATCCTCCCCTACATTATGACTAAGCTCTAAGCTCTATTTGCATTTTGCATTGAAATTGGTTTGTTCTGTGTTAGCTGTGCGGAGATTTCTCCCCGCACAGCTTGATTTTGCGAAATATCTATTTCGACTTAGTTGCCCGCAACTGTGTTTATGAGTTGACAATGGTCATTTCTGGTTACAAAGTTATCCTCGTATGCCGACCAAATGCCGTTATAACCACTCGTAGCGCCATCAGCAGAGCTGTTAGAGATAACTACATTATTCATGTAAACATATCCGTCTATGTTAGCGCCGACAACAGCTGCATAACTATTAGTCCAGCCCATGCCGCAGTGCAAATTGAAGTTATCTATATTCAAGTACTGAACAATTGCACCATTGCCAAGGTGAGCAAACATGCCTGTGTAATTATAACCGTCTGTAATAGTCAAGTTGCTAAGCGTATAGCCGTTTCCGTTGAATATACCGCTATAATAAATGTCGTTTGAGGCAATTATCGTACTTGAACCTGCAAGCGATAGATCGTTTGCCAAAACATAGTTGCGTTTGCAATTATCATACACGGTTTCAACAACACTTTCTAATGTGTTGTAATCTGCAACAGTTCTAATTGCATAGCAACCTGTTGTCCAGTTAGCTGTTAGTTCAACTAGCCCACTAACATTAATCGTATCGCCAGGATAGTACTTGGTTGAATCGCCAGCCTTTGTCCAGTAGCTGAACGAATATGCAGTTGGATTGCTCATAGAAGCATTCACAGGTATATACTTAGGAATTGATGAAGAAATCACAACATTTCCTTGCTGTTCTTGATCTGCTGGCATACCTGTTCTGTATTCGTTATCGGGTGCAATACCAGGCAAATATTTCAATCCACCAGTAGTCCACACGCCATACAACGTTGTAGTGCTTGTGAAGCTATAGTTTCCGCCAGCATTATAAGTTGCATCTGTTGCCGTTGACGATGCTGACCAACCCAAGAAGTGCTTCGAACCTGTAAGCGTAGGCATCTGAATGCTTACACCGCTTGCAATTGTTTTTGCAGGAGGATTTTCAACTCCATCTAAGTTTGCAATAAATGTAACTGTAACTGAAGGGGTATCGCCACCACCACCGCCCGAGCCAGAGCCGTCAGACTTGAGGTAAGGGAAGTCGCCATCACGATAATTCCAATACACTGTGCCTAAACCGCTCTGCAGTAGTGTGCCATAGCATGACGCGTCTGTTTTGCGATCGACACCCGCAGTCAAATTCGAGTTAGAAGTGCCGCCAGCTATATAGTTGTTTGATAATGTCGACGAGCTATTAGTGGCGATATAAGGTGAATTTGTACTGTCAGCAGCCGAAACATCTTGATAATTTGCGAATAAGCACTGTTTCATCGTGCCGCCAGACCAACCTATCATACCGCCTACAATGTTGTATCCACCTGTGTATGTATTATCATTTAAACAAGACTCAACAACACCACCAGAAGCAAGATAACCCAAAAGACCACCTATATAAGTATAAGTTTCATTGCTTGGATTTGCTAATCCGCCAGAGCCAACCTTACAATTTGTTACCGAAGTAGAAACTGTTTTGCTATCTATGCCGCCTATGCCAGTGATACCGCCAATCATTCCGATGTTTAGACCAGTACCGGTAACTTCGGTTGCTGTTTTAGTTCTTCCTATATAGCTATTATTAACAGAGCAATACTCGATAGTGCCATTTGAAGCACCAGCTATGCCACCAACAAACTTACCCTTTTGACTTGTGTAGGTCGTAGTACTCATGCCGCATCCGGCCACATTGTTATCCGCCGGATACACCTGTGAATTTGTAACGTGGCAATCTGTGATAGTGCCCGAGTTCGTGCCGCAAATAATACCAACCTTATCTTTTCCGTACACCGAAGCATTGTCTAACGTAAGGTGCTTAATTGTACCTGTACTGATCGTTTTCATAAAGCCTGCGTTGGAGGTTGTTTGCGACTTTGAAAAATTACTAAGCGTATTACCACCACCATCAAATACGCCTGAGAAGAGCAACAATCCGCCATAGCTACATGAGGATAAGTCAATATCATTGTATACAAGGTATTTACCAGAGCTAGATATTCCTCCATCTATGCCTGCTGGCGTAGTTAAAACCTGGAACTTCGTGCCGCCCTCTACCCATGTTTCATATTCTTCCGTTTCGCCAATAGGCTGAGCTAACCTTGAGCCATCGAAAGTAATTGTGTCGCCTTCAGTAACGCCTGTTACCTCGGTTGTTGTGGATACCCAATACTCTGGGCTGATTGACGCAACATCTGCCGCTGTAACAGTACCCGATTCAGGAACTGGTACATCGTTTACGGTTATTTCTTCCTTGTTCCATGTATCGTTGAAGATTACGCTGATTGACGCTCCTCCTGCTGCTGCTTCATCCCAAATAGCTTCAAGCGTTACAGCGCTTGCGGGCATTTCAAATGTATCACCCGGCTGTACTATTCCGCCAAGGCTTGAAGTATAGCCGCCGAATTCGTAACCCTCTTTAGTGCCAGTAACATTTTTAACGGTTACAGTTGCGCCTGCTGCGTAGGCGGTTGCATCGGTTGGTGCTAAATCGCCTGAAGAAGATACAAAATATGCGTTAACCCAATTTGCAGTCAAGGTAATTGTTTTTCCTGCATCAGCTGTTGTATAGTCAATGCTACCGCCAGCATTTACGAAACCTCCCTTGGTTGAGCTCCAATTAACAAATGTAAAGCCGTCTTTTGTGGGTACGGTTGCTGAAATATTTACAGAGCCTGCTGTTTCGCATGCAACGGTTTGCGTTGCGATTTCAGGTGTACCGCCCTGCATATCATATTCGATATAGAACTCTGCATCTGTCCATACAGCTGTTAGCGTAATGTCATTATCGGGTGCGGGGGCTATATCACCACCTGGGTAGCGTTGAGTGCCTTCATAATCCCAGTAATTAAATAATTTATTAGCCTTTGTAGGAACTTTTGTGGGGATATCAATCTTCGTATCGCCTGCATAGAAAGTCATATTAGCAGGACCGTTTTCTCCACCATCAAGGTTAAATGTTAGTGTGTGCTTGGTTTTCCATACGGGAACAAGCTCAAAATCGCTATCGATTGGTGTGTTTGCTTCAATAGGAAGGTAGAAAAGGAAGGTAGAAAGTTTTATCGCTGTTTTGGTCTTTCCAACCTGCAAATATTTCGCCAGCTTTTGCAGCTGATGCGTTAGTAAGAATTTCCCCTATTGGTGTAACCTCATTATAAGTTGTTGGGTTTGTAAATCCTGCGAGATTAAGTGTGTAATCACCCTCAACGAACTCTAATGTATAGGATATTGCAATTTCCCACTTTGCTGCCAGCGTAATATTGGTATTAACATCTTGAATGGGGTAGCCAGCATTTACTTCAGTACCGTTGTAATCCCAACCACCAAAGTTGTAACCATCGCGTGTGGGGATAGACGCTACAACATCGTGGAAACCGCCTGCGTTTACTGTGTAAGTAAGAGGCTCGGGCATACCACTAACTTCTGCTTCGGGTGCGCCTGGGGAATATGTTATTGTAAAGCTTGTTGTACTTGGGTCGCCGCCAGAGCCGCCACCGCCACCGGGGTTTTCACCGGGGTTTGTGCCGTTACCGGGAGCTGCGCCAGCTTCTACAAC
>JAAZFD010000303.1 GCA_012511925.1 Clostridiales bacterium | reverse complement strand
CCTTTGAGGGACATACATCTGCGCAGTTTTTGCAGCCTGTGCAATCCAAAGGCGAAACCTGCATACGGAAACGCATTCCTGCAAATTCCTTACCCTTAGCTTCTGCTGTTTTGAATGTTTCGGGCATATTAGCCGCTTCCTCAGCTGTTAAAATTACGGGACGAATTGCAGCATGGGGGCAAACCAATGAGCATTGATTGCATTGGATACAGGTGTCTGGGTTCCACTCGGGAATCTCAACTGCTATACCACGCTTTTCATACTTTGTTGTGCCTGTGGGAACAGAGCCGTCCTTCGACATCATAGAAACGGGAATCTTATCTCCCCTTTGTGCCAATATGGGCTTTACAAAGCTGTTGAAATACTTGTCGTCTGTTACGGAAAGTGGCTCAGCACCCTCTGTTGTGGTTGCCCAAGATTCGGGGTACTTAATCTGAACAAGTCCGTCAACGCCAGCATCGATTGCCTTGTAGTTGTTTTGAACGATTGCTTCGCCCTTCTTTTCGTAGCTCTTCTTTGCAGCTGCCTTCATGTACTTAATAGCATCATCAACAGGAATAACCTCTGCCAGCTTGAAGAATGCGCTTAGCATTATCGTGTTAATACGGTTACCCATACCAACCTTTTTAGCGATTTCGATAGCGTCTATATTGTAGAAACGCACCTTCTTTTTAGCGATTATGCGCTTCATCTCTGCGGGTAGCTCACGCTCCATGTCCTCTAAAGTCCAAGGTGAGTTGAGTAGGAATACGCCGCCCTCTTTAATGCCGTCTGCTACATCATAACGTGTTACATATGAGGGGTTATGGCAAGCGATAAAGTCGGCAACGTCGATTAGGTATGTGGACTTAATAGGAGTTTTTCCGAAACGCAAGTGGCTAACTGTAAATCCGCCCGACTTCTTTGAGTCATAAGCGAAATAACCCTGAACATACATATCTGTATGGTCGCCAATGATTTTTATGGAGTTTTTGTTAGCACCAACTGTACCGTCTGAGCCCAAGCCGTAGAACTTGCAACGGATTGTGCCTTCGCTTGCAGCATCAATATGCTCGGGTATTTCAAGTGATGAATTTGTAACGTCGTCAACGATACCAACGGTGAAGTGGTTCTTAGGAGCCTTAACGCTCATATTGTCGTAAACCGCCTTAACCATTGAAGGTGTAAATTCCTTTGAGCCTAAGCCGTATCTGCCGCCAACAACCTCGATTGTTTTGCCGTTTTCTCCAAAAGCGGAAACAACATCTGTGTAGAGGGGGTCGCCGATTGCACCGGGCTCCTTTGTTCTGTCAAGAACAGTAACCTTTTTAACGGTTTTGGGTAATGCTTCTAAGAATTTCTCTGTTGCAAAGGGACGGAATAAACGAACCTTCAACAAGCCAACCTTTTCGCCCTTCTTGTTTAGATATTCGGCAGTTTCTTCAACTGTTTCTGCGCCGCTGCCCATAAGAATGATTACACGTTCTGCGTCAGGTGCGCCAACATAGTCGAACAAATGATAATGTCTGCCGGTTAGATTACCGATTTCGTCCATGTAATGCTGAACGATTTCGGGGAATTTGTTGTAATATTCGTTTGCCGCTTCTCTGCCCTGGAAGTAAATATCCGGGTTTTGAGCAGTACCCTTTTGGTGGGGATGCTCGGGGTTGAGTGCGCGCTCACGGAAACGCGTAATAGCTTCCATGTCAACCAATTTAGCTAAATCTTCGTAATCGATTGTGTCGATTTTCTGCAATTCGTGCGAGGTTCTAAAACCATCAAAGAAATGCAATACAGGCAATGAGCCTTTGATTGATGAAAGATGCGCAACAGCGGCTAAGTCCATAACCTCTTGAACGGATGACGAAGAAAGCATTGTAAAGCCTGTTTGCCTTACGCTCATAACGTCTGAATGGTCGCCAAATATCGAAAGCGCATGAGCAGCCAACGACCTTGCAGTTACATGGAAAACGCCGGGCAATAATTCGCCTGCGATTTTATACATGTTAGGAATCATCAACAGCAAGCCCTGTGAAGCTGTGAATGTTGTAGTTAAAGCGCCTGCAACCAATGAACCGTGAACAGCACCAGCTGCACCGCCCTCGCTTTGCATTTCGGCAATTTTAACCTCTTGACCGAAAATGTTCTTTCTCCCCGCGGAAACCCACTCGTCAGCGACTTCTGCCATTGTCGAAGAAGGCGTAATCGGGTAGATTGCAGCAACATCAGAAAAAGCATACGCTATGTGCGCCGCAGCCGTATTTCCGTCGATTGTCATTTTCTTTGACATATTTCTACCTCCTGAGTTTATTTTTTCCCCGCATTTGTGATAGGATTCGCAAATTTTCGGGCTTAACTCCAATTACCTATTATAATTAAAGAAACGTTAGGTGTCAATTAAAGAAGTAAAGTATATTTTATAACCTTTATGAATGTGGGAATTTTCAAGGAATGATGAGATATAGGCTTATTTTTGAAAATTTTTGCCCAAAAGAACAAAAACCAATTTTGCAAGAGATTTAATTGACATTTGTCGTTCTGAAAAACCAAAAATCTACAGAAAAAGTAATTTCTTTAATCTCATAGAGTATTTTTGGACAGTGTTTGTGATAAATTTGTATTATCGGCAAAGCATTTGCTCAAAGCGGGGTACGCAAGCCTAATAACATTCAATTCCAATTCTTTCTTCTCTTGTGCGTACCTCGTTTAACAAGGGGGTTCTCGCCCCCTTTTTTATTTTTTGATGAATTATTAAATCTTTCTATGCTATAACAAAATTTGCGTTTGACATTCGCACAATTTTTTTCTATAATTCGAGAATGCTTGTCTCCGTAGCTCAGCAGGATAGAGCGTTCGCCTCCTAAGGAAAACCGATTCGCTTCTGAAACACCGCTAAAATTAAATATGCCCTCGTAGTAAAATGGATATTACAGACCCCTCCTAAGGG
>JAAZFD010000302.1 GCA_012511925.1 Clostridiales bacterium | reverse complement strand
GTTCACCTCAATGCGTATGGCTTGGAATGTTCTCTTTGCTGGGTGCTGATTCTCTCTCAAAGCGGAGTAGGGCATCGCATTCTTTATTATTGCGACCAATTCCGATGTCGTTTTAATGGGATTGTCCTGCCTTGCGGATAATATTCCTTTTACTATTCGGATTGTGTGCCTTTCCTCGCCATAGTTAAACAGTATCTCCCTCAAGCTCTGCTCGCTATAGCCATTAACTACATCATACGCAGAAAGCTTCGAATGCGTGTCCATTCGCATATCAAGCGGTGCGTCTTGCATATAGGAGAAACCACGTGATGTCTCGTCCAGCTGATGCGATGAAACACCAAGGTCTAACAGTATTCCGTCAACCTTCGATACAGAAACCTCTTCAAGCAATTCCCTCATGTTATAGAAGTTCCCATGAATGGCTCTAAACTCTTTGCCCTTTACAAGTACAGAGTTGAACTTTTCAGTAGCTTCTTCAATAGCTTCCGTATCCCTATCAATGCAAAAAAGGTGCGACCCAATAGGCATTGCCTCGTAAATCTCAAGGCTATGCCCGCCGCCCCCAAGCGTGCCGTCAACAAACAACCCGCCTCTTTTGGGTTTAAGCAGTGCCATTACCTCATCAAGCATAATGGGTATATGGTAGCTACTCATTCCCTTTCCCCGATTTCAGCTTTAATTGCAGTTATACGCTCGTCATAGTTTTCTTCTACGCTTTCGTTATACGAAGCCCATCGCTCGGTATCCCAAAGCTCGATTCTATCAAGAACGCCTATGAAAACGACATCCTCGCCTATGCCTGCGTAATCCTTTAGGTCTTGTGGTATAACGATTCTTCCCTGCTTGTCCACAGCACAGCATTCAACGCTTGAAGCCAACCTACGAACTATGCCCAGTGCGGATTCGTTAAGCCTATCAACCTTTGTAAAACCGTTTATATATCCAAGCCAGTCCTCCCAAGGCATACATTGTAAGCAGCCTGTTTTAGAACTGGACTCGTCTTTTGCTATCGCTACGGTTTCGCTGAGTGAAAAACGCCATTTTGAGGGCAGGAAAACACGATTTTTAGCATCGACAGAATGACTGTATCGACCCATGTACATAAAATATTCCTCCCCTTTTAATATAGTTAATACTCTCTCATTACGATTCTACTATATGAATTGTGGCGTGTCAACCACTTTTATGAATATTTTATAATTTATTTATGAAATTTGATACCTATTCCCCACCAAGCCACCAAAAACCGAAAAATTCATTGATTTTTGGGCTTTCAACTGCTTTTCAAAAATACTTGCAAAGGCATATTCAAGCGTGATATTATTTTAATAGCCAAATGGCAAGAAAAATTAAGGGTAATAACATGAAAGAAAGATGCAATAAACTACTATCGCATATAAGAAACTCCTGCACAGATGCAGTGATGATAACCTCACCCATAAATATTCGTTATTTTAGCGGTTTTACAGGCTCGAATGGCGTTCTCGTAATCACAAAAAACGCACAGGTGCTTTTTACGGATTTCCGCTACACAATCCAAGCAGGCATAGAAACAAAGGGCTTATTTGAAGTGCGTGAAGTAAGGGGTGCTATCAATCACGATGTAATAGGCGATTTTTTGGGCGAGCAAAAATGCTCATTCTGTGGCTACGAAGAAGAGCACATGACAGTAAAGCTATATCTCTCTTTCAAAAAAATGCCCTGCGAATTAGTTGAGATTTCAAGGCTTTTGGCGAGAATCCGCATGACAAAATCTTCTGAAGAGATAGAGAAGATAATAAAAGCGCAAAATATCTCCGATAAAGCATTTGCAGAGCTTTTAAATATGCTTTCCGTTGGAATGACCGAGCGTGAAGTCGCAAATGAACTCGATTATTTTTTGAAAAAGTTCGGAGCAGATGAACCTTCCTTTGATACAATAATTGCATCTGGTCCAAACGGAGCGCTATG
>JAAZFD010000301.1 GCA_012511925.1 Clostridiales bacterium | reverse complement strand
GCTTAACACTTCCTATAGAACTCAACAAAACAAGCACCGCATCGCCAGTATTGACACTATTATCACCGTTTACATCGCCTATTTCACGATATAGCGAATTGATGGTTACTGAAGCAGTAATGCACTCAAGTTCCTCTGCGGTAATATCCCAACCTATTGGAATATACCCGTTCTCTTTGGGTAAAGGCGGCAACTCTTCAAGCAGTAGCGAACTGCCATCCGGTACATACAATGTATATTCGTAAATATTGTTACCTTTCAAATCGTGAAAAAAGACGGAGCGCAAGGGCGTCATTATCGCTGTAAACGTAATATCTTCATTTACTACATATCCAACCGCTTCAAAGGGTGTCCAGCCAGTAATAGTCCCAAAACAACCGCCATCCATATCTATACAATGGTCCATATCGGTGGGAACATCGCTGACTGTAAGCGTATAACCCTTTTCTACGGTTATAGTCCTTGTTTTGATATCCCCCTCAGACTCAAAGAAATGATGCCCCGTAAGCGCAAAGGTTACTTCGCAGTATTCGGTTTCATCTGTGCCGAGCGCTATATTTGGAACAGTTAAAAGCAACGCAAAGATTAGCGTTATAGCAAAAAGTTTTTTCATGTTTTCACTCACCTTTCTTGTTCATAACTAATTTTCTTAGCTTATTATATAAAGAGTTCCTTGAATAAAAGTATTCTACACCGCCTGAAAAAATACAACCAGTATTGTTCTAATATAAATCCGTTCTTCTTAGCTTTGATACTGGAATTGAGCTTCGTGCAGCTTTTACTTCGTTCAAGTCGATATTTACTACCTTTATCCCCTCGCTTTTACCTAAATCTACAACCACTTCGCCGTCTGGAGAGCATAGCATGGAATGTCCGTAGGCGCTGGACGAATTGGCTGGCGATACTCCGCATACAAAGCATTGATTGTCAACCGCTCTGGCTCGTAACAATAGCTCCCAATGCTTTGGTCCAGTAGTATTCGAGAATGCGGCAGGTAATGCTATTAAATCTACAGCCTGCTCGAACATAATTCTTGACCACTCGGGGAAACGAATGTCGAAGCAAATTGCAACGCCTGTTCTTATCGGTTCATCAAAAATTAGCGGGAGATTGTCGCCTGCTGAAATTGCGTCTGATTCTTTGAAACGAAAATCGGGCAAATCTACATCGAATAAATGTGCCTTTCGGTATCTGCCTATAAATTCGCCAAATTTATCGAATACAAGGCTTGTGTTGTAAACCTTTCCTAAATGAAATTCGGGCATGCTTCCCCCTATTATCGCCATGTTTGTTTCCTTGGCGGTTTGAGAAAGCATGCCGTAGGTTTCGCCTATAAGCGGTTCAGAAGCGATGAAAAACAGCTTGGGGTTGTATTTTATGCTAAACATTTCTGGCAAAATCGCCATATCTGCCCCGTATGCCGCCGCATCCTTTAGCATTTGCTCGGCTCTTAAAAGGTTAATCGCCTTTTTTTCAACAACATCGAGTTGGCATAACGCTAAACGCATTTTCTTTTACTTACACCTCTATACTATATATTTTTTTGCGAACTCTGGTATCTCGCAATCGCTTCCCGAAATAGCTAATACCATTGTAATACCTCTTTCGGTTGTGAATTTTTCTAAAATTTCGAACATTTCCTCTAATGTGTCAAGTGGGTGGTTAATCATTCTCAAAAATCCATCAACGAAAATGTACTCTAAGTCGAAATCCTGAGCCGCCATTCCTGCTATAAAGCCTGTGAAAACCTTAGGCCCTGAAATAGAGTATTCCGTCGAGTCGATAAAACGAATAGTGCTCTTCAAATCGTACATATACCGCTTGTCGTCATCAATAAAAACTACGCTTCCCTTTGCTGTTTGAATTGTGTCATTAGCCATATCCAAGATACGCTTGGTTTTACCTGTGCCCTTTGCACCATAAATAATCTTTATCATGTTGCACCACTCTCCTAATATTTATTTACTATCATTATATATTACATATCTTGTTTTATCAATAACAAAATCTGTTTTAGAGAATTTTTTATTGCATAAGTGCAAAAGATAGTAGCTATAGGAGAATTTATGGAGAAATCAAACAGTGATAAAATCAAGCACGATATTTTGCAATCTATTTTTGAGAATTATGGAAATCTCGAAACAAAGGCGATTGCTAATAACAATGGGGTGAGCTTGCAAGCTGTTTATAATCATATAAATTCATTAGAAAAGCAGAACAGAATCATAAAAGTTAAGAGCGGACGCAGAAACACATTTGCGCTAATCCCCGAATTAACCTTAGAAAAAACATATCCGATTGTTGGAATTACAGAGGACGAATGCCTAAAATACGACTTTTACAATGTTTTTGATAATCTCCCAAGGATTGCGTGTAGCGTGTTCAGCTATGTATTTTTAGAAATGCTGAACAATGCAATCGAGCATTCCAGCGGCGAGCTGGTGTATGTTCGGGTTCAAAAGAATGCCTATGCTATTTCCTGCGTGATTTCAGATAATGGTGTTGGAATTTTTACGAAGATTCAGAATACATTAAGGCTTTCTGAAAAGCGTTATGCGATTTTGGAGCTTGCGAAGGGCAAATTTACCTCCGACCCAGACAGTCATACAGGCGAGGGTATTTTCTTTTCGTCTAAGGCAGCTGACGAGTTTGTGATTCTTTCCGACCACTTGATGTTTGTGGGCAAAACCTCAAAGAAGCACATGATTAAAACAGATTGGATAGCTGATTTTCCCGAATATGACGATGGCGGAACGCATGTGATGTTTTCGATTTCAATCAAGCATAATGTGGCGTTGCATGATGTTTTTTCGAGATATTATCGCAATCCTGAAAGCTATGGGTTTGAGAAAACAGTTGTGCCTGTTAGTTTATTGGAGTATAAGGACGAGAATCCAATTTTTGTTTCACGCTCACAGGCAAGGCGATTGTTAGCACGGTTTGAGAAGTTTTCTACTATTGTTTTGGATTTTGCAGAGGTTCACGAAGTCGGGCAGGCATTTGCAGATGAAATTTTCAGAGTTTTTGCTAATGCGCATGAGGACTGCGAGCTGCAATACATAAACGCAAACGAGCAGGTAGAAAAAATGATTTTGCGAGCGAAAGGTGCGAAAAGCACCGCTTGACAAGCATAATTTAATATAGTAATCTTTTACAAGCAATGACGGAAAGAGTAAACGGGTATTGTATTTAGAGAGCAAGGTATATTGGTGTAAGCCTTGTTGCAAGAACCGTTGAACATGGCTCCTGAGCGTTTTCGCCGAATGGCTTTCCTTAGGCGAGGCGGGTTCGCCCGATACAGCGATGAATGAAGAGCCTTTTTGGTTGAATCAGGGTGGTACAGCGTGTAATT
>JAAZFD010000300.1 GCA_012511925.1 Clostridiales bacterium | reverse complement strand
GCTTGGAGCGATAGCTGAGGAAATACTAAACAGCGATTGCGATTGCGATTGCGAGGAAGAAGAAGACCATGGCTGCGGCTGCGGTTGCCACAAGGAGTAATAACTCAAAACAAAAAAATACTGCCGTCAAAAAAGGCGGTATTTTTTTGTAATTAAAATACAGAAATCACCTTTAAAATGTTTTATACTGGTAGCGATAAGGGAATTATAGGAATGATTTGGCTGGCTTGCCAAAACAACTTTTATATGTTATAGTGTTTTGTTGTAATTTTTGAAGGATTACACAAACAACTGACGGAGGACTATATGACAACTTTTGAAAAACTTGAGGGCAACCAAGTTAAATTTACTTTTAATGTGCCACAAAATCACGTAGAATCGCTAATGGACGAAGCATACAGGAAAAATGTTTCACACTTTAATATCCCCGGCTTTCGCAAGGGCAAAGCACCCCGAGGTATGATTGAAAAGGCTTATGGCGATAAAATTTTCTTTGGAGAGGCGCTTGAAAAAATATTCGAGCAATACTATTATAGCGCTTTAGACGCATACAAGATTATTCCTAAAAACGAGCCAGAGCAGGATATTCCAAGCATGGAGGATGGCGCAGATTTTACATTCAGCGTTGTTGTAGATATCGACACCGAAAAGTCGGTTGTGGTTACAAAGTTAGGCGAATACAAGGGTGTTGAGGTAAACAAGTCCGAGTTTGCAGTTTCCGATGAAATGGTTCAGGAAGAGCTTAACAAACGCTTAGAGCAAATAAAGAAAGAAAACTCTCGCCAAATCAGCGTTGAGCGTGAAGTAAAAGACGGCGATACCGTAAACATCGATTATTCCGGTAGTGTAAACGGTGAGAAGTTCGAAGGCGGCACAGCTGAAGGTCAAACCTTGGTTATTGGCTCAAACACATTCATTCCCGGCTTTGAAGAGCAGCTAATCGGCATGAATGTAGGCGACGAGCGTGATATTACGGTTAAATTCCCCGAAGAATATCATTCCGAAGAGCTAAAGGGCAAGGAAGCCATTTTTGCAATCAAGCTGCATAACATTTACGAAACCGAGTTGCCCGAGCTTAATGACGAGTTCGCACAGGACACTTCCGAGTTCGATACCTTTGCAGATTACGAAGCGAGCATTAAATCTGAAATCGCAGAAGCATTGCAAGCAAGTGCTAAGAATGCAATGGAGGGGAATATACTCCATAAGGCTTGCGATAATTCAGAGATTAGCGTTCCCGAGGACTTTGTAAAATCAGAAGCGAGAAAGTTAGCCGAGCAAGCGATTTCGAGAATGGGTATGACATTGGAAAAGTTCTGCGAAGTGGTTGGTGGCACTCCCGATGAAACGATAGAGCGTTTTTCAGAGCAGGCGGCTGTAAAAGAGCAGGCGGCTGTAAACCTAAAGATAGGTGCACTATTAACCGAGGTTGCTTATGCAGAAAAAATGGAGAACAATACCGAGTCCGTGCGAGAATACACAAAGGAATTTGTTCGTGCATATTTTGGTGATAATATGAACGAGGAAGCGATGAATAATACAGTAGATTCGATGTTGAAATCTGAAAAGTACGATTATTTCGAGTTCAACCAAAGGCTCGAAGAGGCACAGAAGCTAATAATTTCGTCAGCAAATATTACAGAATAATCCTATAAGGAGGTAAAGTATGAGTTTAGTGCCAACAGTAATAGAAGAAACAGGCAAGGGTGAACGCGCCTTTGACATTTTTTCAAGGCTATTAAAGGAGAGAATTATTTTTCTTTCCGATGAGGTGAACCACGTTACTGCAAGCCTTGTTATAGCGCAAATGCTTTTTTTAGAAGCAGAGGACCCCGAAAAAGACATTAACCTTTATATAAATAGCCCGGGAGGCAGCGTGGCATCTGGTTTAGCAATCTACGACACAATGCAGTACCTAAAATGCGATGTTTCCACAATCTGCATGGGAATGGCGGCATCCATGGGTGCATTTCTGTTGACGGCAGGCGCTAAGGGCAAGCGTAAGGCATTACCGAATGCGGAAATTCTGATTCATCAACCCATGGGCGGCACACAGGGTCAAGCCACCGATATGGATATTTATGTTCGCAATATCCTAAAAAAGCGTGCAAGGCTTAACGAGATTTTGTCTCAACGCACGGGGCAGCCCTTAGAGCGTATAATGCAGGACACCGAAAGGGATACTATATTCGATGCAAATGAAGCCAAAGAATATGGTATAATTGATGAGATACTACCACCCAGAAGGTAGTGGGTTTTCAAAAACGATATACTAAACCACTAATATGCGGTTGCAAAATCCGTTATTTGTGCGTATTATACCAAAGACAGAGGGCAATAGCTTTCAAAGATATAATATTGAATCGAGGTGAAAGATAATGGCAAAGACTGATGAAACCATGATTCGCTGTTCGTTCTGCGGCAAAAGCGGTCATGAAGTAAATAGAATTATTGCAGGTCCCGGTGTTTACATTTGCAACGACTGTATAGAAATCTGTCATGATATAGTGGCAGAGGAGACTTCGGGCAAAATTGATGTAGATATTTCCGATTTACCAAAGCCTGCGGAAATAAAAGAAATACTTGATGAATATGTAATCGGTCAACAGGACGCTAAGCGTACATTGTCGGTTGCGGTATATAATCATTATAAGCGTATTAACTCGAACACAAAATCTAAGGATATCGAGCTTCAAAAAAGCAATATCGTAATGTTGGGGCCTACCGGTTCGGGTAAAACATTGTTGGCGCAAACCTTGGCAAAGATTCTTAAAGTGCCTTTTGCCATTGCAGACGCTACAACGCTAACTCAAGCAGGCTATGTGGGCGAGGATGTTGAAACTATACTTCTAAAGCTCATACAGGCGGCAGACTATGACATAGAGCTTGCAGAGCGTGGAATAATCTACATAGATGAAATAGACAAGATTGCACGTAAAAGCGAAAACGCTTCCATAACTCGTGATGTTTCGGGCGAGGGAGTTCAGCAAGCGCTTTTGAAGATAATCGAGGGTACGGTATCGTCTGTTCCTCCGCAGGGTTGCAGAAAGCATCCCCAACAGGAGTTTTTACAGATAGATACAACCAATATTCTGTTTATTTGCGGCGGTGCTTTTTCGGGAATTGAAAACATAATCAAAAAGCGTACCGAAAAGAAGTCCTTGGGCTTTGGAGCGGATATACAGTCGCACGAAATGAAGGACATAGGCAAGGTGTTGAAGCAGATTCTCCCCGAGGATTTGTTCAAATACGGGCTTATACCAGAGTTTATTGGCAGAGTTCCTATCATAGTTTCTCTCGACCAGTTAGACAGAGATGCGTTGCTATCGATTCTAACCGAGCCTAAGAATGCACTTATGAAGCAGTATTCATACCTCTTTGAGCTTGACGGCGTTGAGCTTGAGTTCGAGCATGAAGCGTTGGAAGCAGTTGCAGATATGGCGATTGAGAGAAAAACGGGTGCGCGCGGCTTGAGAGCGATTTTAGAGAATGTAATGCTAAGCATTATGTACGATTTGCCATCAAGATGCGATGTGGCACGTTGCATAATCACAAAAGAGGTTATAACCGCAGGTGCTGAACCTAAGCTCGTTTGCGTTGAGCCTGGTGAAGCAGGTGAAAGGGACGAAGACGACAACGATAACAAGGGTAAGCCGATGTTGAAGGCGGCAACACTGTAAATAGTCAATCAATAAGAACCGCTCTCGAAAGAGGGCGGTTTTTTATTCAATAATGCTATGCTAATCCTTAAATTGTTATACAAAATGCTTTAGTAGAAATTTTTATATATTTTTAAAATTGTTTAAATATATACTTGACACACAAATATAATTGGTATAATATAGATAAAAGGCATTAGGAGGTATATTATGAAAATAAGTAAATTCATATTTGCATTATTGGTGCTTATAGTGGCAATAGTGCCTGCTTTTCCGGCAAATGCCGAAGGCGAAGAAACGTTCACCGTTACATTTACATCAAGTACAGGTTATCTTTTTTACCCAGACGAAGCGGAGACGGACGATAGCGAAGTTCAAATTACAGTTGAAAGCGGGCATGTGCTAGCCGAAGAGGATATTCCTGTGTTTCTAACATTAGAGGGGGGATGTGCTAAGCTAATCGGTTGGTCGCCTTGCGACCCCGTGGGGGTTGTTGTCGATTCTGATTTAATTTTCGAAACGATTACCGAGCAATGGTACTTCCCAGTCTGTTTTTACGATTATGACGGCTCTGTAATAAAGGATTACTATTGGGTTGAAAAAGGTTCATGTTTAGAGCCGCCCCCTGACCCTGTGCGTGAGGGCTATGTTTTTACAGGCTGGAGCGACGATGGTTACTTAAATGTTGTATATGATGTCTCTGCCTACGCAATATATTCGATTTTAGGCGATGTGAATACCGATGAAGTGCTGAACACAGGCGATGCGGTTATGATTTTGAAGTATATAGCGAATACTGAAATGCTCGACAAGGTTCAAATGAGAATTGGAGATTTCAACAAGGACAATGAGGTAAACACAGGCGATGCAACGGCGATATTGTTAAGTATCGTAGGCTAAAACTAATGGCGTAATGCAACCGCTCTCGTATGAGGGCGGTTTTTTAGTGGGTAGAATTTTACCATACATTGAGGGCAGTTTTTGAAAAACTTTGAAGAAAATGTTGCAACTCCAAAAAGTACATGGTATCATATAGAAATAGAACTATCTTTGCCTTTTTATTTTCCTAACACATTTCGCAGAGAGGTTCACATTTTAAACTTTGGGAGGAAATCAAATGAAACTACTACGGTCATTGGCGTTCGTTTTAATGCTAATCATGGTATTTGGGGCTTTTGCGCCTATAACTAATGCACAAAACCTTAAATCGAATAGCGGCGATGTTGTTAGAATGGCAGCAGGCATGAACTTTTGCCTTGCTATTAAAACAGACGGAAGTCTTTGGGCATGGGG
>JAAZFD010000299.1 GCA_012511925.1 Clostridiales bacterium | reverse complement strand
TTCGAACTTGGTCGAATGCTTTGTCCCAACCTAAGAATCTAAACTCTTCTCCATAATTGGGGAGGGTAGGAGCAACAGCTGCTGCAGCATGTGCTACGTTTTGTGTTGAGAGGATATTGTCATCCTTGTCAAAGAACTTAACCGTATAGCTCTTTCCGGGAATAATAACGTCAACATTATCAAGCCATGCAGCGTCCAAATTAGCGTTCAGGCTCATATCCTTTGTATAACCCCATTCAAAGGTATAATTGCCTTCGTATGGAATGGTATAGGTTATGGTTTTCCAATCTCTTACGCCGCTAATATCGGGAATTGCAGTTATTGCAGCGCCGTTTACTCTAAAATACATATAGTCCCAACGCACCTCGCAGGATACCTTCCAATCGAATGAAATCACAGTATTTGCAGGCAGGCTCTGATTTTCAAGGCGAATATAAGAGTTGCTGGGAGAAACGGTTGAGTTAGAGCATTTAACTGCCATTCTGCCGTCTTGCATATCGGGGCGCCATGGGTTATGCTCGTCGTTCTTGAACTTAATATTGCCGCCAGGCGCATTGATCGCCAATGGGAAATCGGAATAAATCACGTTAACAGCAACATTCTTACTATATCCACCGTCAGCAGTTGTAACCGTAATCACCGTAGCTCCCTTGCCTATCGGGGTTACTAATCCGTTCTCGTCAACCTCGGCAACAGTCTTATCGGCACTTGTAAAAATCAATCCTTGGTTGGTAGCATTCAAAGGTATTACGTGTGCTTGAATTGCAACAGGGTATGAGTCTGTGTACATATCGATGTTGGTTGTTGCCACCTCAAGCCCTGTAACAGACAAATCGCCCAAACTCGTAATCGAACATGTTGCGGTGAATGTCTTTGGGTTCGCTTCATCTGAAACATCGGTTACAACACAAGAAATAGTTGCATTTCCTTCCGTATTAGCAGTAACCATGCCGCTTTCATCTATAGTTGCAACGCTTTCGTTATCGGATGACCATTCATAGGAATATTTGTTAGCATCGGAAGGGCTAATATGTGCTGTTAGCTGAATAGAATTGTTGTTATATAGCTGATAGCTTTGCGGTGAAATTGAAACCCCTGTAACAGGAATTATTGGAATCTCAACCGTAAAGTTTCCGTTGCCTTGGTACTTCAACTTTGCTCTTGGGCTTGTGTATGGGTCGGAGGCTCCAACCTGTTGGAAACCCTTCTGCATTGCTTCTTCGAATGTGTAGAACCTGTTCTCTGTCGGATGCTTAGTAATCATGGCTTGCCAAACAACCGCAGACAACTGGAAGTCGTATGTAAATGAAACGCTTTCGTCGTAGCCAACCACAATGCTTGCTCCCAAATTGCATAGGGGAGTGGAAATTGCAGTTGTTTTCATTCCTAAGCAAATAACCATGTAGCACATCGTATCGGGCAATGTCTTTCCCGCCGCTTGAAAATACTTTGTGAAAAAGCTACCTGTAACGCCAACATCAGAACCTGAAGAAATTAGATGCCCAGCGGACAAGTCGGCATTATAATCATAGTCAGCAGTATTGCCCTTGCGCATCATCATGTAGGATTTTCCGCCCGAGGTCGTACCATGGCTATCGATAAGGAAAAATCCGTAATTAGAGATGTTAACAATATTACCGGGATAAGCGGCGGTCTCCTTTAGGTCGGTAACCGTTCCGCCTGTTATGTTACATACATTTTGAGCAATAGTTGTATAGAACTCATTTGAAAAGTCGCCCATTGACGGTGAATTTCTATACGGTCTAAACACAACAAAGTCAGGGTCTCCTGCTGTAACGGTTTCGAGCTTGTTTTTTTCAAGTCCATTTAGGAAGTATTCTAATGCAGCATCTGGGTCGCCTGTTTTGTGGTTTAGTGCGCTATAAAGCGTGTAAACGTTTGGAATACCTGAATTAAGCGTGAAGCTAAACGAATACTCGCTTTCGGTTGTCATAGATTCGGTATTAGGATTGCTTTTCACATAATCATAAACCGAAGAGAAAATCTCATCATTCGAGAGATTATCAGCCTTCAAATCCTTCTCTAAGCTCTCGATTTCAAGCCAAATCGCATCGTGAACAGCGATATCCTTGTCGTCAACAAGCTTAAAAAAGGTGATATCCCAATCACCAACAACACGATTATTAAGCATGGCTTGATAGTTTACCTCTGTTCGTTTTTCAGAATAATTTCTTAGCATAACATTTTGCGAGTAAATACCATCATTGGCAACCGCATCGCCGTTTCTTCCGTTGTCTTGTAGCTTCGCTACTATGTCGCCACTATCATCATGAACACTGATTGATATTGGAAAAAGTGAGGTAGAATGCGCACTTGCTGAGAATGTTACATAGTGGCTTTCCTTAAGCGTTAAATCCGTTTTACTCGCACGGAAATCTGTAACCCTTGTTAAATTGGTTGCGGCTATTGCAGAGGTAGTTAACGGCAGAATAGTCATAGAAAAAGTTAGTACCAACGCAAAAAACACATAAAAAATCTTTTTCATAAATTCACCCCTTTACATTAAATATAGTATATCATGGAAAAACATTATTACAAGTACAAGTTAAAAACATAAAAAGAATCACTCTTGCTAAAACAACAAAATTTTTATATAATGTAAAAAATTGCATAGGAGTGAAAAATGCAAAAGTGTTCTAATCAAAAGCTAAAGTTGCTTCATGTTATGAAAATCATAACCGAGCAAACAGATGAAAAGCACCCAATCAGCGTTGATGGCATAATAAAAAAGCTACAAGCTGTAGGCATATCAGCCGAGCGTAAAAGCATTTACGACGACATAAAAGCCCTGTACGATTTCGGCTTAGACATTAAAAACGCAAGAACAAAGCCATCGGGTTACTATTTAGCTTCAAGGGAGTTTGAACTGCCCGAGCTAAAGCTATTGGTTGATAGTGTTCAAGCATCAAAATTCATAACCGAAAAGAACTCCATCACCTTAATTCAAAAGCTAACAAGTCTCAGCAGTAAGCATGAAGCAAACCTACTCAAAAGACAGGTTTATGTTCACAATCGTATAAAAAGCATGAACGAAAGCATCTACTATAATGTTGACGGCATTCATGGTGGAATAAATCAAGATAAAAAAATATGCTTTAAATACTTTTCCTATGATTTGAACAAAAACAAGCACTTTCGAAAAAATTCTAAGGTATATTGTGTTAGTCCCTTTGCCCTAACTTGGGATGATGAAAACTACTACATGATTGCATACGACTCTGAAGTAGGCATTATAAAGCATTATAGGGTTGATAAAATGGAGAGTATCTCAATTGCGGAGGAAACGCGTGAAGGTAAGTCGCTTTTTTCGGAAATGGATATGGCTGTTTATTCAAAACGAAACTTCAATATGTTCGGTGGCGAAGAGCAGAAGGTAAAAATCGAATTTCATGAATCACTTGTAGGCGTGGTAATCGATAAATTCGGCAAAGATACCATGCTTTGCCAAACCTGCAACGATAATTTCTGCATTTATGTAGATGTTGCGGTAAGCCCTGTGTTTTTCTCGTGGGTGTTTACGTTTGGAAATCAGGCAAAGATTATATCCCCACAAAGCGTTGTAGAAGAAGCAAAAAAGCGGCTAAACGACATAGCACAGCAGTATCAACAACCTATATCCTAACCGCAACCGCTTTCGTGTTTTTAAATGCCGTATTGCTGATGCTTGTCTTTACAGGAATATCGAGCTTTTTTAGCTTGAAGCAGTTGATAAAAGCCATATCGCCTATGCTTTCAAGGCTTTTTGGGAAGTTAATTTTAGCTAACTCCTCACACCTTGCGAATGCTTGAGTGCCTATCGATTTAACATTCTCGCTTAATTGAACAGCCTTTAGCTTCTTGCAATCTGAAAACGCATTTTCGCAAATATTCTCAACGGTTATGGGAAACTCAACATTTTCCAACTCAACACAGCCATAAAACGCATTTTGAGAAATAACCTTTGTTGCACAGTTTAAGGTTAAGCTACTCAAAGCAGAGCATTTATAAAACACAAACGCACCGAGATAATCTACGCTTCTTGGTAGAGTTACCTCCTCTAAGCTCGTGCAGTTTTCAAAAGCACCCCGATGAATTGATTTCAAGCCATGCGCAATATTTAACACCCTAAGGCTTTTGCAATTAGAAAAGGCATGGCAATCTATTGTTCTCAAGCCGCCCAAAAGCTGAAGTTCAATCAGCGAGGAACAGCCATAAAAGGCTTCTTTGCCAATAGAATCAAGGGTGTAGGACAAGTTCAGCTCACTCAATGCAATACAACAATAAAATGCGCCGTCATCAATAGCGGTTAAGCCGAAGGGCAAAACCACTTTTTCAAGTCTCATACAATCAGAAAACGCAAATCTGCCAATCTTCTTGATTCTGTAGGGAATTTCAACCTTTTTCAAAGATGTGCATTTTGAAAAAACACAATCGTCAATGCTCGTTAAGCCGCTTGGAATATTTATTGCCTGCAAAGCTCTGCACGAATTAAACGCATGCTTGCCAAGCTGTTTCAAGGTAAGGGGCAACTCTACCGATTGTAGCTTCTCGCAATTATTAAACGCTTTGTTGCCGATTTTCTCAACATTTATGGGAATGTAAATTGCATTCAGCTTTACGCAATCAAAAAATGCACTGTCGCCAATCTCTTTAATAGTTGTTGGAAGAGTAGCGCTTTCAAGCGAGCGACAGTTCAAAAACAAAGAGTCGCTAATTTTCGTACAGCTTGGCGGAATGCTAACCTCTTTCAATGCTATGCAATTTACGAACGCACCCTCGCCAAAATCGATTTCGTTTACAGGAAGCTCAATTTCCGCCAAGTTCACACAACCCGAAAATGCGTTTTTGCCAATCTTTTTAACCTCTCGTGGCAGTTTAACACTTTTAAGCGTTCTACAATCTAAGAATGCACGCTCGCCAATCGTTTTTAGCGCAGATTCGTACACAAATTCAACGCTTTCAAGGCTTTCACATTCTACAAATGCCCTTGTGCCAATGGATTCGAGCGATTCATTTATTTTTACACTTTTTAAAGAGGAACATCTCGCAAATACAGCCGTAGCCAGTTTAGTCAAGCTATCTGGTAAAGATGCATAAGCAAGTGCGGTGCAATCCGAAAACGCACCTACTCCGATAAACCCGCAACCGCTGGGAATTTCTATTTCTGTTAGCTTAGTACAATTAGAAAACGCATTTTGCGCAATAGAAGTTAGGCTTTGAGGAAACAAAACGCTTTCGAGTTGTGTGCAATTCAAAAAGGTATTTTCTTCGATTGTTTCTACACCATGAGGAATGTCGATATGCCTTATGCCGCTTCCTGAAAATGCACTTTTTGATAGCTTTTCAAGAGTTTTGGGCAACTCGATTTCGTGCAACTCTACACAGCCATAAAACGCATTGCTACCGATTTTTTGCAGTTTACCGGGCAATAAAACCTCAGATAGCCTTGCACATTCAGAAAATAAATTGTTAGCACAGGATTGCAAACCTGCATTGAAAGCAACCCTTACCAGCTCGCCACATTTTGAAAATGCCCCATCTCCCAAAAGCGTAAGGCTATTAGGTGCATCTATTGACGCAATCTTTGTATTATAAAAGGCGTATGCGCAAATGGCTTGTAGTCCGTGCGGCAAAGAAATATCGCTTAGGCTTGTGCAGTTCGTAAATGCTCCGTCCTCAATCTTTTTTAAGCCGACTTCAAGCTCAACCTTATTAAGCGATATGCAATCGGCAAACGCTTCGCAAGGAATGGTTCTAAGGCTGTTAGGAATCTTAACTTTCTGCAACTCAACACAAGAATGAAATGCTTTTTGTTCAAGCTCTCTTAGCTTAGAAAGATTCAGTTCAGTCAAAGATTTACAACCGAAAAATGCTTCCTCTCCAATCTTTGAAACCGAATCGGGCAGTTCAACGCTCTTTAATGAAACGCAGTTCTTGAAAGCCTGTCCACCTATAAAACTAAGCCGCCTATTAAAACGCACTTGGCTAAGCATAACGCAATCCAAAAACACACCAATACCAAGCGATTTTAGATTGTCGGGTAGGGTAGCAGACACCAAACTATTACAGTTTGCAAAAGCCTCTGCGCCTATAAATTCAACCGCGTAGGGCAGTACAAGATTCTTTATGCCATGGCAATTATAGAATGCGCGCTTGCCTATATACTCTAAATTATTTGAAAAAGTGCAGTTAACCAATGATACGCAGTTTGAAAACGCATAATCGCCAATACTTATAAGCGTTTCGGGTAAAAACAAGCAAGTCAACGCACTACAATTAAAGAATGCGCTATTATTGATAGCCGTTATGCCCCATGGAATAGAAACCGAGTTAAGTGCAACGCAACCGCTAAACATGTGCTCAGGTATTTCGTGTAATGATTTTGGAATCTCAACATTCGTAAGCGTTAAACAGTTGCTGAATGCGTTTGCACCCGCAGAAATCAACGAATCTGGCAACACAACCTTTTTTAAGGACTTATTATTCGCAAAAGCGTATGCGGCAATCTCTGTTACAGAATCCGATAATGTTAGCGCTTCCAATGAATCACAATTAGAAAACGCGCCCTTTGAAATAGTTGTTGTGTTGGCAATAAAAATGGTTTTCAAGCTCTCGCAGGCGGAAAAAGCATATTCACCAATACAATTTGAGTTTATTCTCGCTTCGATTAGCTTGTTGCAAGCTAAAAACGCATACTTTCCAATCGTAGCAACGCTTTTGGGGATTGTAATTGCTTCAAACGAACAGCCCTTAAACGCTCTGTCGCCAATTACAGATAGGTTTTCGGGTAAATTTATGTCTTTTAGCTGCTTGCAATCTAAAAATGCAAACTTGCCTATGTAAATTAAACTATCGGGTAATAAGATGCTTTGCAGGTTATCGCAAGCAAAAAATGCCTTGTCCTCTATTCCTACTATGCCATCGGGTAGTGTCACGCTTTTGATGTACGCACACTTTGCAAACGCACGATAGCCAATTGTAATAACGCCATGGGGAACCTCAATATTTTCTTCCCTGCCATAGTACCGTACCAGAACCCCTTGCTTGTTTACTGCAAAAAGCCTGTTGGATAAATCAATCATTGCTCCTCCTGCGAATTTATTACATTTATTATATTATAAATGTTCGCATTTGTAAACAAAGGACTTGTTGGAAACCACTAACAAGTGCTATTATAATAGTAGGGGAGGCAACACCCCCTTTTGAATAAACAACACGGTAAGGCTAAAAATATTTTTAGGAGAGTGGATATGAATAACACAAATAAACCAAAACTCGTGATTATGGCGGCGGGCATGGGAAGTCGATTTGGAGGGTTAAAGCAAATCACCCCAATGGACGAATACGGTAATCTCTTAATCGACTTTTCGATTTACGATGCGCTTCGAGCTGGCTTTGAGAATATAGTTTTCATAATCAAGCACGAAATAGAGGAAGATTTCAAAGCGGCAATCGGAAACAGAATTGCCAAGAAAGCAAATGTTTCATACGTATTTCAAGAGCTAAACAAGCTACCAGCAGGCTTCATAATCCCCGAGGGAAGAGTAAAGCCATGGGGTACATCTCATGCAATTCTTTGTTGCAAAGAGGTTTTAGGAAACAGCAGCTTTGTTCCCCTAAATGCAGACGATTTCTATGGCAGGAACGCATTTGCACTTGCATACAACTTTCTCAACAAAAATCACAGGGAAAACGAGCATTGCGTTATTGGCTACCCAATAGAAGCTACATTAACAGCGCATGGGCA
>JAAZFD010000298.1 GCA_012511925.1 Clostridiales bacterium | reverse complement strand
ATTCAGAGGGGATTTGAAAGTTGCGTTCTGTGTTCGCAAAAAAATCGCATCACTGATGCGATTTTACAAAAACTTTAACGCCAAAGCAGTTTTAGAAATTATCCTCCAACCACTATCTCAATATACTGCCCCTGCTCACAATAGCCTTTCTCATCAAAGTGAAGCTCTATTCTCTCGCTTATCTCTCGATTATCAAAATCGGTAATAACCAAATATGCATCCCTAATTCCCCTTTTTTTGAAATCCTCTGCCGAGAAAGCTACAAGAAAATCAGGACCGCTTGAACCCATTCCGTATTTCAAAGTACCGCTTGAGGATTCATACATAAAATCAACATAGCCGCCTTCGCCAGCAGAATCCACAATACGCACAAGAAGCGTACCCTCGGGATAAAGGCTTGTAAGCGGCTTATCAGTTATTTCAAGGTTAAAGCTATTCCCCTCTATACAAGTTTCAAGGTTCGGAAATGTAAGAATCATTATCTCTGAAAGTGGGTTTCTTACACAAATATCCTCAAGTCTTGCAGCAGAAACACCAACCTTAAAATTACCGTTTGCGTCTGATTCAAAGCAACCATACAAATCAAAAATGTTCACAGTAACCGCTTCACCAACCTTGCAAGGGTAAGATTTGAAACCGAATAAAGCCTCTCCAACAACAAAAGAGCTTGCAGGCGCAAAAATTAGGTTATAACCCTCCTGCTCTTGCTCTGGATTCGTAATGCCCATAGAAATGGTTATCGTTCCATCTCCGCTTTCGATAGGTGCTTGGGTGTTGATTGGGGTTTGATTGGGCGTATTTGTGTTCGTGTTGATTGGTGCCTTTGTGTTACAGCCCGAAAGCATGACAACAAGCAACAAAATCGCCGCGAGCCTAAAAATATCTGTTTTCATAAAATTCTCCTGTTGTTATATATTGATATATCATTCTAATGCTTTATAATGCTTTTGTCAATAGATATTTTTTACCCCCAAAAAAAGTATATTCCTAAAAACATTCAAAACCCCTTTACAAAATATTCAAGCCTTGCTATAATCGATTTGTATCAAATGATACAGTTTGTAGGAAAGGTTGAGCCAATGGACAAAATACTTCCCATAATAAAAAAGTCGTTCCTGTTTAATGACATTGCTGACGATGAAATTGTTGACCTCTTAGCAAGAGATGGTGTAAGTCTTGTAAATGTGAGCGCAGGGGAAGATGTTCAAAACGGCAACACCCACGCACTGTTTGTAGTTATCGATGGCGAGGCTAATGTTCTGAAAACGCACGAAGAGGGCAATACCATGTTTGTAAGCGTTTTAGGCAGTGCAGAGATTTTGGGCGCTGCTTCACTCTTTTCCGACGAACACGAAACAGCAACTAAGGTTGTGGCAAAGCGCAAAATGCTTCTATTAAGGATAAAAGAAAACACATTCAAGCTAATGCTAAAGCAAAACGCAAAGCTATTTGATAATTACATGAGATACCTAACCGAAAGGCTTAGGTTCTTAGTCGGAAGAATGGAGCTTTTAGGCGTAGGCTCTGCAAGCTCGAAGCTACTGTCCTATATCGTTGAAAATGCTACCGATAATGCGGTTACACTAAAACGCAGTTATTCGTCTTTAGCTACAACGCTTGGAATAAGCAGGGCAACCCTTTACAGAGCATTCGACGAGCTTGAAGCGCAGGGCAAAATAACCCGAAAAGGCAAAACGATTAACTTAACCGATATATCGCATGAATAATGCTATATATAAATAAGAAGAAATGAGGGAGATTTCATGAAAAATTCAATCAAAGTAGTTGTAGCACTTACACTTTTAGTGGCATTTTTATTCAGCTTTGCCGCTTGCACAAAACAGCCCAAGGTCGAACCTATAAAGGTTATGGCACTTAAGGGACCTACAGGCATGGGAATGTCATACCTTATGGAGAACGAAACAGACAAATACGACATCTCCATAGTTGCAGCGCCTGACGATATCGTAGCCGCTTTTTCATCTGGAAGCGCCACAATCGCCGCAGTTCCAATCAACATGGCTTCTGTACTGTATAACAAGCTCCAAGGCGATGTTGCAATGCTTGCCATAAATACTTCGAGTGTTCTCTATTTTATCGAAAACGGAGACACGATTCAAAGCCTAAACGATCTAGAGGGCAAAACAATTTACGCAACAGGGCAGGGCGCAACCCCCGAGTACATACTCGACTACATTTTAGAAGCAAATGAAGTGAACGCAACCGTAGAATTCAAAGCCGAGCATAGCGAGCTTGCAACGCTGTTAGCTTCAAAGGAAGTAGCTTTGGGAATGCTACCCGAACCCAATGTTTCAGCAGTGCTTATGAAAAATAAGGATGCGAGAATTGCACTCGACTTAACAGAGGAATGGGATAAAATCTCCGATTCACAGCTTGTTCAAGGCTGCATAATCGCAAACAAAACCTTTGTTGAGGCAAACGAGGAGAGAATTCGCAACTTCATAACCGATTACAAAACCTCTACCGATTTCGTGAACAATTCTGTTGCAGAAGCAGCCGAGTTAATTGCAAAGTTTGAGATTCTTCCAACCAAGGAAGCGGCAGAAAAAGCTATTCCAAACAGCAATATAGTTATTATTTGCGCCAACCAAATGAAGAAAGACGCAAGAAGCATGTTCAATATTCTGTTCTCAATCAACCCCAAAAGCATAGGCGGAAAACTTCCCGGTGATGATTTCTACTACCAAGCGGATTGATGAGCAAACGACTTAAAAACATTTTAACGTCAATAGCGGTAGCCATATTTTGGCTACTGCTTTGGCAGCTTGTGGCGGCAATTATAGGAAAGCCGCTACTTTTGCCCTCGCCTATACAAACTCTACAATCATTATTTGGACTAATACAAACACAAAGATTCTACTTAGCATCGGCTTTATCACTTGTAAGAATTATGACAGGCTACTTGATAGGTGTAATTCTTGGCGTGATATTAGGAGTTTTTGCCGCATTTTCTCCGCTTGTGGATAGGCTTACAACCCCCATTCACCGCATAATAAAGGCAACCCCCATAAGCTCAATAATTATTTTGGTTTTGCTATGGCTTAGTGTTGGCACAGTTCCTATATTCACAACATTCTTGATAGTTATGCCAATTATCCAAGCAAGCGTTTATGAGGGCATAAAGTCAACCGACCCCCTTTTAATCGAAATGGCAGACTTCTTTTCGGTTAGCTTTATCGCTCGTATTAAAAAGATTTACGTACAAACAACAAAAACAAGGTTCATATCGGCTTGTATCGTGTCCATGGGCTTTGCGTGGAAGGCAGGAATAGCCGCAGAGGTGCTATCTCACCCCAAATACTCAATAGGAACAAGCCTTTACAATAGCAAAATCTATCTCGAAACAGAGGAGATGTTTGCATATACCGCGGTTGTAATAATTTTATCAATGCTGCTTGAAAAGCTAATGGTTATGCTATTAGAAAAAAAGCGGAAGGTAAAGATTTATGATAGAGCTTAGAAATGTAACATTAGGCTACGAGGGCATAGACCCAGTAGAAAACTGCAACATTAAAATTCCAAATAGCGGTGTTGTGGCGGTTTTAGGCGCATCGGGAGTCGGCAAAAGCACCCTATTGAAAGGCATTGCAGGGCTAATCACACCCAAGCAGGGCGAAATAAACAAAAACGAACACAAGCTATCTATGGTTTTTCAAGAGAACAGGCTACTGTTAACTCTTAACGCACTCGAAAACGTAATGCTCGTTGAAAGAGACAAGCATCAAACAAAAAAGGCTTATGAAATGTTAAAGCTCGTTGAGCTAAACGGCAACGAAGAAAAGCTCGTATCCGAACTTTCGGGAGGAATGCAAAGGCGAGTAAGCATAGCGCGGGCGCTTATGTTCGGCGGCAACACCTTGTTATTAGACGAACCCTTTGAGGGCTTAGACCGAGATTTGCGAATACGCATAGCTAAACGAATAAGAGAAATGTACGATTTAATAATAATCTCCTCGCACGATAATGACGGTGAGCTGTTTTTGAACAATGATGAAGCGCTATTCTGTATTGATATTCAAAAAATTTCAAATATCTAAACTTCCATTTGACCGCCTGTTATAATCCTGTTAAAATTTACATAGAATTATTCAGCGGAGGAAGCAATTATGGAAATCAAAAATTCTCGTAAACCAAGCACAACCTTTTGTGTGCTGCTCGCAATTTGCATTACATTTGCGGCAACACTAACATTCGTTTATCTTTTCAACGACGGTGTTGTTTTCATTCCAAAATCGCAATTCGGAGATGTAAACCAAGCGCTAATGGTGGGCGAAATCGCAAACTACATTGATAATTATTTTTACGGAGAGGCACCCACAACACAAGAACTCATGGACACAGCTGCAAGGGCGATGGTGGCTTCCTTAAATGACCCATACGCTGAATACTTTACCCCTGAGGAATGGGATGAATACTATAATGCTTTCTATGGCGGCTTTACGGGCTTAGGAATCGTAATTACTCCTCCGGACGATGTGGGAGTAAAGATTAGCACAGTTATGGAGGATAGTCCTGCTGAAAAGGCAGGTGTTAAGTCAGGCGACATAATCACGCTTGTAAATGGTGAAACCGTTGTTGGCGTTGATGATGCTACCCTAAGCGAAATGCTTGCAGGTGAGGAAGGTGAAAAGGTTGACCTAACAATCCTAAGAGGAAAAGAAACGCTAACTATCACCGTAACCTACGGAATGGTTATGCTGAAATATGTTCACTCCGAAATGATAGAAACAACAGGCTACATTCTAATAGATATGTTTGGCGATACAACTGATATTGATTTTCAAAACGCAATAGACGACCTTACAGAGCAGGGCATGACCTCATTGGTTGTTGACCTTAGAGACAACCCAGGCGGCTCGCTTATTTCGGTTGTAGAGTGCGTTGATTCGATTTTGAACGAGGGTAGAATTACCTCCGTTGGTCGCAATCCTGAAGATGAAGACACAGAAAAGTTCGATGCAATAGAGGGCGGCATATCCGTTCCCTTGGTAGTTCTGGTAAATGGAAATTCGGCTTCGGCAAGCGAAATATTTGCTGCGGCAATCAAGGAAAACAATGCAGGCATAATAATTGGAAATAGAACCTACGGCAAGGGTATAGTTCAAACAACGCTTCCGTTGGCTTCAAGCGGCGGTTTTCTGAAAATCACCACAGATGCGTACTTTACACCAAAAGGCAACAATATTCATGGAAAAGGAGTCGAGCCTGATATTACAGTTTCGCTTTCCGCTGAGTTTGATGACTACCAAATCAGCGAAATACCTTTCGAGCGTGATACGCAACTACAAAAGGCGTTGGAACAGCTTGCCACCATGCTTGAGGATGATTGAATATAGTCTGTATGAAAAAAGGACAGCTTTTGCCGTCCTTTTTGTTTGCTTTATTTCGCCGAACCATATCAATCCCTAATAGCCTTTAACAGCTCATGGAACTCCGAAAAGTTCAGCTGCTGTTCACAATCCGAAAGCGCACACTCGGGTGTTGGGTGTACCTCAACCATAATTCCGTCAGCGCCAACTGCCTTTATCGCCCTTGCAATCGGAATAATAATATCCTTTCGACCAAGCGAATGGCTTAAATCAGCGATTATCGGAACAGAAGAGTAATGCTTTGTAAGTGCTATAGAACCAAAGTCAAGCATATTTCTTGTACTGTTTTCAAAAGAGCGTATTCCCCTCTCGCAAAGGATTAAATTCTCGTTGCCTCCCTTTAATATGTATTCTGCGGCAAGGTGCAGCTCATCAAGTGTGGACATAAACCCACGCTTCAACAGCACAGGCTTGTTCGTCTTGCCTATTTCAGTTAGTAGTGGAAAGTTCTGCATTGAGCGAGAGCCGATCTGCACAATATCCGCATATTGTAAGGTGGTTTCAAGCATTCGAATATCCAATAGCTCGGTTACGGCTTTTAACGAGTATTTGTCGCAAACATAGCGTAAAGTTCGCATTCCTTCCTTACCTAAGCCTTGAAAAGTGTATGGCGAGGTTCTGGGCTTAAATGCACCTCCACGCATGAAGTGCAAGCCTGTCTTAGAAAGAAACTCCGCTACCGCTTCAGCCTGTATGTCGCTTTCTATGGCGCAAGGTCCGCTAATAATATGAAAAGAGTCAGAAATGTTAAACAATTCTGATAGCGTTTTGAATTTCAAACTATTTAAAAGTAAGTTTTCCACCATATTTTGCCTTTCTATAATCTGTCGTTTCAGCAGAAACAAGTATAGCAAAGAGCAAAATTATATTCAACCCAAGAAAATTTTTTTCTGCTTCCAAAAAATCTCTATGCAAAAATCCCCAAAAATTCGTCAAAAAACACAATATGTAGCCATGTTCACAATTCACAAAAGCAAGATACAGTATTTGATATTTGATAAAAAAATTCCCAAAATAATGTTGACAAACTTTCCTTGATGTGTTATCATTATGTTAACAATATATTCTCGACAAGTGGGTTAGTGTTTCGAGAATAAATGTTCATAAGTGTTAGAGTGTGAAAAGAATTCGAACATTTGTGAAACGAGGCTCGGTAATTGCGAAAACAATCTGGTTTAGCCTATAGACGATATACAGAAAGTAGGCGAAACTAAAAAGAATTCGCAGAGTTCAAAAGATATATTGTAACAATGCAAAGAGGGTTCATAAATGTAAATTATGAACTGAATATGAACAGTGAAAAAGGAGGTTATAACATGAAACGGCATAGCAGAAAAATCGGCTTTACGTTAATGGAGTTAATTATTATTATCGGTGTATTGGGAATACTGCTTGCGGTGTTCATACCTGTGTTTGTGCACACTATAGATAGGGCGAAGCACAAGTCGGCAACCTCCGATGCTATTGTTACTCTAAAATCCTTTGTTTCGGAAAATGTAACAGCCAGAGTTGCAACAGATGTTGTTATTTTTGTTCAAAAGCCCGAGGCGGTGTATGTATTTGGCTATCGTGCAGCTAATGGAAAGCTTCAATACCCATCAGTAAACTCGTTTGAAGTTCCATCCATAGATGCGATTGTAAACAGCGAGCTAAATGCCAAGGACGGAGTGTTTAGGCTAACAACTAAAACAAATTCCGACCAACAAAAGGTTTTTAATAACCTTGAAGCATACGCACCCGACAAATTCGAGCATTGCGAGATTTATGAGGGCTTCTTAGAAGGTATGGTTTTTGATACCGATTTCGCACCCACATTCCCAGTAACCTATTTATCGGGTACGGAAGATGAAGTTATCAACCTACCCCCTGTATGTAATGTAGAAGCAGGCGATAAGCACATCGTTTATGGTTACTATTTGGCAAGAAAAGACTACGCATTCGATGGTTGGTACGATGCGGATAATCCTTCAATTACCTACATACCGGGTCAGTATATTCGTGTAAATAAGCCATTAACACTTGTTGCTAAGTGGATTCCAGTAACGGAATACACACTAACATTCGATGGTAATGGCGGCACAGTTACACTTGCAGAAGGATTAAGTGAAACTACCTCAAAGCACCTTGTAGGTACAAACATAACAGCCTATATTTTAGAGTCCTATTCGCACATACCTGGAATGACATTCCATGGCTGGTTAGCCGATGAGGTTATGTATAATTCAAACTACATGGGCGCTGTAATAAT
>JAAZFD010000297.1 GCA_012511925.1 Clostridiales bacterium | reverse complement strand
GTGCTATGCCATTACATACCGCCGCCATAGCAAATTCCCTAACGCCAAAATGAATGTTTTGGGATGCGTAATTCTCTTTGCTTACGAAATCTTTGGGTGAAATAACGCTTTTATTTGAAGGTCCTAAGTCGGCAGAGCCACCAAATAGGTTCTTTAAGTCTATATCATTGTATAGCTTGTTCAAAATATCTCCCGAAATCGAGCGAGTAGCCGCATCCTTAGTTTGCGGAACATTTATTAAATCAAGCAGCTTTTGAATTTTCTCTTCGCTTATTTCGTCATGCCATGCTTCGTATTGCTCGGCAAGCTCGGGGTATGCTTTTTTGTATTCAACAAGCAGTTTATTATGCTCTTGCTCATATTGTTCTCTTTGGATTTGCATTTTTGCGTAATGCTGGTAAACTTCAGTAGGAACTGTAAAAGGCTCATAATTCCAACCCATTTTTGCTTTCATGTCGTTGATAGCTTCTTCACCTAAGGGTTCGCCATGAGATGAAGCCATTCCTGACTTAGTGTTCCATGTGCGATGTTAGTTTTTACTATTATCAGCGTAGGCTTTTTGTCTTGCGCCTTTGCCATGCCTATAGCTTTGGAAATGCTGTCTATATCCTCACCATCTGCGACTTTTAACACATTAAAGCCGTATGCTTCGTATCTTTTTGCTACATCCTCTGTAAATGCGAGGTTTGTATTTCCCTCAATCGAAATGTCGTTTGAATCGTAGAATGCTATTAGCTTGTGCAAACCCAAAGTGCCTGCGAGTGAAGCAGCCTCGGATGAAACGCCCTCCATCATGCAACCGTCGCTCACTAAAACATAGGTGTAATTGTGTACTATTTCAAAGTTTGGTTTATTGAATATTGCGGCTTTATGTGCTTCTGCCAAAGCCATACCAACAGCCATTGAAAAGCCTTGACCCAAAGGACCCGTTGTAGCCTCAACACCTGGGGTGTGCTTGTATTCGGGATGCCCGGCAGTTTTTGAACCCAACTGTCTGAATTTCTTAATATCGTCTATTGATACATCAAATCCGTTTATGTGAAGCAAGGAATAAATCAGCATTGAAGCGCGTCCTGCCGCTAAGATAAACCTATCTCGTCCATTCCATTGTGGGTTTTTGGGGTTAATTCGCATCTGATTGAAAATTGTGTACCCGATGGGAGCCGCACCTATCGCCATACCTGGATGGCCACTGTTTGCCTTTTGCACAGCATCTGCAGTTAAAGTTCTAATACTGTTAACGCATAGCTTTTCGATTGAATTCATTTCCTACCTCCACTTTGCATTGTCGTTTCCTATGATAACATTATGGCGAATTTTGTTCAAGTATATTAAATTCTCTCAAGGCATAAAAAGAGGTGTTTTTATCTATTAGAAATAAAGTATTTGTCCATACTATACATAGAGATTTTCCGAGGTGGTATGGTGCAGTGGATTATTTTTGGTTTAGTTCAAATACTGGTGATGATTACGGTCTATTCTCATTTTAGATGGAGAAAAAAGAAAGACGAGGGGCAAACAAAGCGAGTAGTCAACAGAGATGATACTAGGGAATTATACGAATTGCGAACAATGCGAACACGTTCCTTGAATCTTCCATTGTCCGAAACCGTAAGACCCAGCTCACTTACAGATATTATCGGGCAGGAGGAGGGAATAAAGGTGCTTAGAGCTGCACTTTGCGGTGCTAACCCCCAGCATGTTCTCATATACGGACCTCCCGGAGTGGGCAAAACCTGTGCAGCAAGACTTATTCTAGAGGAAGCAAAAAAGCGCGATTCTTCTCCGTTTAATTGACAATCGCAATTTATAGAAATAGATGCTACATGCGTTAGGTTTGATGAGCGCTCAATCGCAGACCCACTATTGGGAAGCGTTCACGACCCTATTTATCAAGGTGCAGGTGCGTTGGGAGTTCAGGGGATTCCCCAACCTAAGCCAGGTGCAGTTTCAAGGGCGCATTGCGGAATGCTTTTTTTAGACGAAATAGGTGAGCTACACCCTATTCAGATGAATAAGCTGTTAAAAGTATTGGAGGATAGGTGCGTTCATTTTGAAAGCGCTTATTACTCGAAGCACAACACTAATATTCCACAGCACATACACGATATTTTCCAAAAGGGCTTGCCTGCAGATTTTAGACTTGTTGGCGCTACAACTCGCTCTCCCGAGGATTTGCCTCCTGCGTTGCGCTCAAGATGCGTTGAAATTTTCTTCTCACCACTAAACGACGAGCACTTGATACAAATTGCCTCAACAGCAGCAATAAAGCTCAAAATCGGTATAAATCATAGCACTTTAGCCGAGTGTGCCGCCTATTCGAAATCGGGACGAGATGCAGTAAATATTATTCAGCTCGCAAGCAGCGTTGCAAATGAAGAGGGGCGAAATTTCATTTCAAAAAATGATGTGGAATGGGTTGCGAATGTTTGCCACTTAACGAGGAGATATAACTTTACGATTCCTTCCGAATCTCAAGTTGGTGTTTGTTGCGGCTTAGGGGTTTCGGGAAGCGTAGGCTCAATGCTGGAAATTGAATGCGTTGCAACAAAAGCGCTTTCGGGATTAGGGACTCTTAATATTCGTGGAGCAATTTTAGAAGAAGATTTTAATACGAACGGCAGGAGTTTGAAGCGAAAGAGCATGGCTCATTCCTCTGTTGAAAATGTTTGTGCCGCCTTTTATAAGCTGTTTGGAATCGATTGTAGAAAGTACGATATTGCATTTAATATCCCCGGCGGAATCCCCATGGACGGTCCAAGTG
>JAAZFD010000296.1 GCA_012511925.1 Clostridiales bacterium | reverse complement strand
CTATCAGGGTCAGTTGCGAGATAAATCTTGTTGCTTGCCTTTGCACGTTTCTTTATGTCGGAAATAAGCGTGCCTTTCCCACGAACAGTAATGTATTCGGGAGAAAAACCATTCTCAACATCAATTCCAAGTTTGCTTTTCGGCAAATCCCTTATATGACCGTTTGAAGCGATAACGCTGTATTTCGCACCCAAGAAGTTTGAAATCTTCTTAGCCTTAGTGGGCGACTCAACGATTATTAAATCCTTCGCTTTAACGGGAGTTGCTTTAGCCTTAGTTTTTGTAACATTTGCTTTAGAAGCTGTTTTAGCCTTAGCTGTAGTAACCTTTGCCTTGGTTTTTGTTGTGCTTTTTACACTCTTTTCCGCCATTTATGTACCTCCATGCAGTCAAATGTCGCAGAGGATGCTATATGTTCTTCCGTGCGACTGTTTAATTATTCGTGAAAACTCCATAGTTGTCAAGGACAAATTTAACACAGGTGATGAGAATCCTGTAATTATACATAATTCGTCAAATGTTTTCTCGCCATCTGAAAGCGCTTTGTAGATAGTCATGCTCGTTTCGTCTAATTCAATTTTAGGCGTTATAGACTTCTTAACGGTAGGAGTTTTCGGTGTTCTTTCATCATTTCTAATTTCTTTTATGCTATCAGTAACGCTTATCTCTACGGGATTTTCTATGTAATCATTGATTACTTGCTCAATCGACAAAAGCATAGTTGCTTTTTTTGCTTCGATTAGTGAATTTGCGCCCTCGCTTTGCCAATCCGTAATTCGCCCAGGAATGCAAAACACCTTTCTGCCGAACCTGATAGCATAATCAGCAGAAATTATCGCACCGCTCCCCTTTGCCGCTTCTGCAATAATTAAACAGGAGGAAAGACCTGCAATCACCTTGTTGCGTTTCGGGAATGTATAGCTTGTCGGCAAAGTTCCTGGGCAGTATTGAGAAATAACTGCTCCACGCTCGATTATCTCATAATAAAGCACTTCGTTGCATTTAGGGTAGATAACATCTATTCCGCTACCCAACACCGCAATAGTGGGGAAGGGGTTGTTTTTTACTTCGAGTGCAGCTGATGAAGCACAAGCGTCTATTCCCTCTGCAAGTCCAGAAACTATGCAAGCGCCTTTTTCTGATAACCTATTAGCGATTGCCCTTGTTGACTCAATTCCGTAGCTTGTGCATTTTCTTGAGCCTACAATGCCTATTTTTGGCTGTACCTCGCACGGCAAATTACCGCGCACAAACAAAATATTCGGTGGATTGCTTATGCTTTTCAAAATAGTAGGGTATTCTTCTGAATCAAGTAAAATAATCTTTATGTTTAGCTCATCGATGGTATTTTCTAATCTATGGAATAGCTGTTGTGGACTTTCTGCTTGCATCCGCTCAAAATCTGCCTGCTTTATTAACTGTGGGTTTTCGTTGTGGATCTCTGCAAAATCCGTAAAAACATTTGTCGCAGAGCCGTATTCGTTAATCAGTTGCGTATAGCGTGGTGAACAGTCTGGTAGCTTCAACGCAAGCCAAACACAGTTCATCATTTCTTTTTCATACACCATCAATTACCCCAGTATTTCGAATCCAAACTTCTATATTGTATTGCCTCAGAAATATAAGCCGCAGAAATATTTTGTGAATTATCCAAGTCTGCAATAGTTCGTGCAACCTTTTTAAGCCGCTTATATGCCCTTGCACTTAGTTTTAACCTTGAAAATGCCATTTCCATTAGCTTTTCGCCATCAGAATCAAGTGAACAGAACTCGTTTATATGTGCTGAATCCATCTGTGCGTTAAACAAAATATTCGTACCCTTATATCTGTTCCTTTGTAGCTCCCTTGCGGCGTTAACGCGCGCCTTTATGCTTTTGCTCGATTCGGCTGGCACTGTGTTTGTAAATTCGCTGTACTCAACCTCTGTCATTTCGATATGCAAATCTATTCTATCAAGCATAGGACCGCTAATTCGTTGTTGGTATCTTTTAATCTGTTGCAAGGAGCATCTACACTTAGTATGCTTCGAGCCATAATTGCCGCAAGGGCAGGGGTTCATAGCCGCCACAAGCATAAAGTTCGCGGGGTAGGTTGCCCTAAATGTGGCACGAGAAACCGTTATAAAGCCGTCTTCAAGCGGTTGGCGCATGGCTTCAAGTACATCTCGCTTAAATTCGGGGAATTCATCTAAAAACAACACGCCCAAGTGCGCAAGGCTTATTTCGCCGGGTAATGCTTTGGTGCTTCCACCAACCAAGGATGCCGCAGACGATGTGTGATGCGGACTTCTATACGGTCTTTGTGAAATCAATCCGGCATTTGGCGAAAGCTCTCCCGAAATTGAGTGAATCTTCGTAATCTCTATAGCTTCCTCTTTTGATAAATCGGGCAAAATTGAGGGAATGCTTCGAGAAATCATGGTTTTACCCGACCCGGGAGTGCCTATAAGCAGAATGTTATGTCCGCCTGCAACAGCAATCTCAACAGCTCTCTTTGCACTGTATTGCCCCTGTATAAGTGAAAAGTCGTTGTTTTTTGGTTCTTCGTCTGGTTGCCAGTTTTCAATGGGGGTAGGCTCTAAATCTAACTTTCCGTCAAGAAATAGTGCAGCTTGCTTTAGGTTTTCAACAGCAAAGATGTTAACACCCTCAATGTGTGCGGCTTCCCTTGCATTTGCCGCAGGGATTATAAAGTTCTTTTCGCCCCTCTCACAAGCATCAATTACCATGGGCAGAATTCCGTTTATGCCACGAACAGTACCATCGAGCGCCAGTTCACCAAGAATCGAAAACCTGCCTATATTCTTATCCGAAACCTGCCTTGTAGCAACCAAAATCCCCAACGCAATGGGCAAATCGTAATGCGTCCCCTCTTTTCGCATATCAGCAGGCGCAAGGTTGATAATAACCTTGTCGATAGGGAACGAATAACGACTATTTTTGATAGCCGACTGTACTCGCTCTCTCGATTCTCTAACGGCTGCATCGGGCAAACCTACGGTGCTATATGTGGGCATTCCTGCATAGATATCTACCTCGATATTAACCGTATAGCCCTCTATGCCAAACAAACCATGGCTTTTTACATTCGTGTACATCTAAATATTAGCCCTCGTTTTTCTTTTCGGTGAAAACAAATAGCTTTGTGCCTAAAAAGTTAACTATTATAACAATAGGAGCAGATAATAGCTTAGCTAATATGCTAACCACCTTTCCGTATTGCTCTAATTCCGTATAGCCTAACAAATCGAATGCAAAGTCGGTTAATCCGCTACCAGGCAGCACATGGTTTGAAAACAGCCATACGAAGAAGAACGATACCGCCCAAGATATGCCGTTAACCAAACCAAACATCAGCTTTTCACGCTTTGTGCTTCTGTATTCCCGCTTAAATGTCCAGCGAGAGTTCAACAGAAAGCTATTTAGCACCCCGCAAACATAGGCTATGAAGGTGAATATACCTGTAAGTAGTAAATTGTCGCTTTTTCCGCCAAACAGCAGCACCAATAGTGTGAAAACAAGAAAATCCACAAGCGTGTTCATTACACCCACTATGCCAAACTTTATAAACTGAAGTATGTTATTTGTCGTTTGCTTTCCCATCAGTATTCCCCTTATGCAATTGTGCATCATGCTCCTGCTTCTTTTTCATTCCGAAAAGTACAAACCCGACTATTATAAACACAGTAACGCATATTCCGAATATAACACCCTTAATAGGACCTGTGTAGCCTCTAAATGTCCATGAGGGTAACCATTGCATAAGCTCCATATAACTCTTCGAGGCAACTATACCTGTCAAGAAGGGATAAAATGCTGCAAACATTAAAGCGGTTACTCCCATCCAACCCCATTTGATGTAAGATAGCCAATTATACTTTTCCTCAAAGTATTTGAGGAAGTACACCGCTCCTAAGATAATAAACGGAACAGATGCAAAGTAGTGATATATAAATGTGCATCTTGTTACCAACATCCATGGTCCAAGAT
>JAAZFD010000295.1 GCA_012511925.1 Clostridiales bacterium | reverse complement strand
CTATAGAGGACCACGAAGTTGGGGTTGAAGAAAAAACAACGGGCGACATGAAAATTGTTGAAAAGATGTATGATTACATTTCTAGTTTAGAAAATGTTAAAAAGGTTGTTTTCGATAGTGATTATCATTTTTCTTTCCAGCTTGAAACAGGACTTTGGAGCGAATATCACCGCTTTGGAGATTTATCTACCGAGGATTACGTTTTCAACAGTGCAGATTTTAATTTCGAGCCGTCTAAGGGCTTTGAAACTGTAGGCAATAAAACCATAGGTGTTTACTCGCCATTTTATGGCGTTGATTCGAATATGACAAAAAATTATCTCACCGCCGCTAAAGGAATGGTTGATAGAATAAATGGCAACTGGACAATCGAATCATGGTTCGGCGATGGCTCAAACGATTTTAGCACAGGTGCAGGAAATGTTGAAAGCTTCAAAAACTTTGGAAGATATAGCGTTGTGCTTGTTGACAGCCATGGTTCCGCTGTAACTGGCACAGGAAAATCCTATATTTGGGTACCTATCCCTGGTAATTACGATGTAATGGATATTGCCGAGGGTCATTTGCTTTATTCAAGGGGTGAAATTGGCGTATCGGGAACTTTTATAGAGAAGTATTGCACGCTACAAAATTCATTCATCTATTTGGGAATATGTGAGGGTATGATGCAATTAGGCACTTGCGATGCTTTTTTGCGTGCTGGCGCTGGCTTTGTTTGCGGCTATACGGAGTCCGTTTCGTTTGATTACGACGGAAAAATGATGCCTACAATCTGTCAGTACCTTTCAACCGTTCATAATCTGGACACGAACAGAACATACTCTGCCGTTGAAGCCTGTAACGAGGCTAAGAAAAAGCATGGCGCATCCGACCCATATACCACATTAAAGGCTGCGCTTATATGGCGTGGTAACAACGATTTGGTGCTGTGGCGACCTGTTCCGGTTTCCGGGGTTGAAATCATTGGCAACGAAATCGAAATGTACGCAAACGGCACTCACGCATTTGAATTTGAAACAACACCTATCGATGCAAATGGTTATATTACGACTTGGAAGTCAAGCAATCCCGAAATTGCGTCTATTGATTCGAATGGACTTGTAACTGCACATTCGCAGGGTACGGCGAATATAACCTTAGAGCTAAAGGACACCTACGGCTCTGACAATACTTATTGTGCCGATGCAGTTGTAACCGTATTGGGCGATATGCCTGTTAACGGGATAGGCTTTGAGAATTTAGCTTATGACACTTGCATGGGCAGCACAATCGAAATTCCTGTTGTGTTTTCACCCAGAAATGCAACGAATAGAGAATTAGCATGGTCGATTAGTGATGAAACGATTGCAATAATTGACGAAAACGGCGTGATAACACCATTAAAAGAGGGCAAAGCGCGAGTAACCGCAACTACTGTTGAAGGTGGTTTCACATCCACTACGACTTTGCGTGTTCTGGATTTGAATGGTGCACTCAATGCTGAAAGAGGTAATTTGGGCTTCACGACTTCTCAAAACTATGGATGGAAACCTTTCATTTTTGATGGTAAGGTAGTTGCAGTTTCAGGAAATGCGGGAGTTCCAAATTCAACTTCCGTATTGACATATATCGTTTCCGCAACCGCAGG
>JAAZFD010000003.1 GCA_012511925.1 Clostridiales bacterium | reverse complement strand
GTGTTTGCACTTACGCTTTGAGCGCAAAGGATTGTTTTGAACACCAATGTATCCACAACGGCTCTTTGGAATGATGCCGCAACATCCGCCTTGCTTACATCATTGTTTGATTGCAATACATTCGCCGCCGCAGTTTTTATTCCCGAAAAGCTAAAGTTTCGGTTTTCCGACATATTGAATTGCGATTTGAACCCGAATGCGTTCTCGTTGCCCTCTGTCGCTAACTTCTCAAGATAAATGCCGCCCGGGTAAGGCAATCCTAACGCGCGTGCTATCTTGTCTAACGCTTCGCCTGCCGCATCATCGCAGGTTCCGCCCAATACTTCATACTTCAAGTAGTCCCTAACTAATATTATATGCGAATGCCCTCCCGATGCTACCAAGCACACGAATGGCGGTTTGATTTCGCTTGAAAGGTAGTTTGCGGCGATATGCCCTGCAATATGGTTCGTGGCGATTATCGGAACGGATAGCGCATAGGCTAAACCCTTTGCAAAGCTGATTCCTGCCAACAACGCCCCTAAAAGCCCGGGGGAAGCGGTAACGGCGATTGCATCGATTTTTTTGTTTGTGATGTTAGCTTGCTCGATTGCGGCTTTCACTACTTCGCCTATGTTTTTTGTGTGATTTCGTGAAGCGATTTCTGGAACTACACCGCCAAACTCTCTATGCAGAAGTATTTGCGACGAGGTACAAAGCGAAAGCGTTTTCGTGCCATTTTCAACTATTGAAGCCGAGGTATCATCACACGAGGTTTCGATTCCTAAAATTCTGATGTTATTAAATCCATTAACTTTTTTTGCGACTTTTTCGCTGTAACGCATTTTTTATTTCCTCTATTTGTTTCTATTCTTATATTATAATGATACTTTTTGATTTTGCAAATGCACACGCGGTAATACTAACACTAATTGAACAATGCCGCCCACTATGGTAATATGTAGTGGTAAAAAACGATAGGAGCGACTAATGGTAATACAGGATTTACACACACACACGAATTACAGTGATGGGAGATGCACACCTGCGCAGGTTGCGGCGCTGTCATATCAGGCAGGGCTTCAAACGATTGCGATTTCCGACCACTCATACGGCAGTATAATGTTGGGAGTAAGCGAGGATGCCTTCGTGAAGCTAAAAACCGAAATAGACAATCTAAACGCACAATACGAGGGCAGAATGCGAATTATGCTTGGAGTAGAGGCGAATCTATTAGGCAATGGCAAGTGCGACATTCCTAAAACCATTACACCCGAGGTTGTGTTGTTGGCATATCACAGGTCTGTACTTCCTAAAAACAGGTTTGCTACAAAGGCATTATTTCAAGCACTTTCAAAACGCTACGATATAAAGCGCAACACCGACGAGCTAATACGAACCATGTGCGAGAATCCAGTAAACATTTTGGCTCATCCGAATGAGTATATTCGAATAGACATTAAGCGCCTTGCTTACGCCGCCGCAAAGGAGAATGTGTTCATTGAGATAAATAACAAGCATTTAAGCCTAACAGCCGACGATTTGAAAACCTGTGCCGATTGTGGTGCAAGGTTTATTATCAGCTCTGATGCTCACCATTTACACGATATTGGTAATTTTGAACGCTCTGTCGCTGTGGCGCGTGAGGCCGATGTTCTGCCGCTGGTTATCAACTGGCGAGAGTAAGGCGCAGGGGCGCTTTGCGCCCGATGATATTGCTTCGCAGTGATATTGCCTTACGGTAGTGATATTGGTTTTCAGAAGAAAACCAGTGATATTATTTTTCTTCGAAAAATAGTTTGACACGAATGGCACGAGGGTTCGAGGTTCAAGGCGCGTTTACTTTTCTTGAAAGAAAAGTAACAAAAGAACAAGGTAATAATCATATAAAAAGCGCTGAAATTATTGTGGAGAGGATATGTTACTCCCCTTATCTGTTTCGAGTTTAAGTAAATGATTTACCACGTTTAATTGTGGGATTCAAAAGGGCTGTGCCACTTTGTGGGGTGCAGAGGCAAAGCCCTTGCCGTGCCTAATTTGCCGCAGGCGAATATCACTGGTTTTCGCAGAAAACCAATATCACTATTTTTGTGAGAAAAATAATATCACTCGTTCCGCAGGAACGAATATCACTGGGGCTACGGGGTGCAGAGGCAAAGCCCTTGCCGTGCCTAATT
>JAAZFD010000294.1 GCA_012511925.1 Clostridiales bacterium | reverse complement strand
TAGGGGCTAACCTTTGTATTCGCCCGCCCAAACTATCGACTTTGAAGTTCCAAGGGGGCTTATTTTTTTAGAATTGAATCAACTAATTCTTGCTCAGATTTGGTAAGCTCAACCCTTTTCAATAAGTCAGGGCGATTCTGCACAGTTTTAATTATCGCTTGCTGTCTGCGCCATTTGTTGATTTCTGCATGATTACCATTAAGCAGCACCTCGGGAACACTCATCCCTCTAAACTCCGATGGGCGAGTGTATTGTGGATATTCTAATAATCCACCGAATAGAGTGAATGATTCGTCGTCAACCGATTCGCAAGAGCCTAAAACTCCGTCAACATATCTGCTAACGCAATCGAGTAGCACCATTGCAGGTATTTCTCCTCCAGTAAGTACATAATCGCCTATGGAGATTTCCTCGTGTACCAGTTCCATAACTCGCTCGTCTATTCCCTCGTAATGACCGCAAAGAAGCATAAGCCGCTCATGATTTGCTAATTCCTGTACCTTGTCTTGAGTAAGCGTTTTGCCCCTTGGCGACATCATGATAACATAAGGTGCTTTTTCGCTTTCGATGTGTTTAACAGCTTCGATGCAATCGAAAATTGGCTGAGCAAGCATAACCATACCAGCGCCGCCGCCAAAAGGATAATCATCTGTATTCTTATGTTTGTTTTGTGAGTAATCTCTGATGTTGTGAGTAAACACCTGCAAATTGCCCCTGTCTATCGCTTTGCCACAAATACTACTACTAAGCACAGACGTGAACATTTCTGGGAATATTGTAAGAATATCAATCCGCATTATTCCGAATCCTCAAAAAGTCCAACTTCGGGCAAAACTTCAGCATCAAGCGTAATTTGTTTGTTTTCAATATCAACCAAATGTAAAAGTTTTTTCAGCGCAGGAATTAAAATAATACCCTTTTCGCCTTTAATCTGATATACATCGTTTGCACCTGTGTGGAAAACATCGTTCAAGATTCCTAAATCGTTTCCGTTTGTGTCAACCACGCTGCAACCGATTAAATCAACTATGAAATACTCGCCCTCGGGTAGCTTTCTTGCGTTTTTGCGGTCAACACAAATATACTTGTTGCGCAAAAGCTCTGCGGCATTTCTGTCTTTAATTCCTTCAATCGTAACAATAACAGAATCGGACAGAATCTTTTTTGACAGCACTTTGATTGGCTTATACTCGTTTTTCAACTCCAAAAATGCAGAATCAAGCGCATTGAAGCGTTCCAAATCATCGGAAAGTGGAACTAACCTCAATGCGCCCATAACCCCATGGGGCTTAGCAATCAAAGCTATGCGTAATAAGTTTTCACCTGTCATGCTATGCTAACGATGTATTTTTTATCTTGCTTAACAGATGCGGCATGTACTACCGTTCTGATAGCCTTAGCAATTCTGCCCTGCTTGCCAATAACCTTACCCATATCGCCTTCGCCAACAGAGAGGGTAATTATAACTTCGTTTTCGTTCTCCTCGACTGTGGTTTTAACCAAATCTGGATTATCTACAAGGCTTTTTGCGATAAACAATACGAGTTCTTCCATTTTTTGCTCCTTACTCAAGTGCGCCGCTCTTCTTCAAAAGTGAGCGAACGGTTTCGGTCGGTTGTGCGCCATCCTTCAGCCACTTTTTCGCTTTTTCTACATCAACATTAAGTGCAGGACTTTGCTT
>JAAZFD010000293.1 GCA_012511925.1 Clostridiales bacterium | reverse complement strand
GTATTCAACATAGTCCCTTGCGGCTTTGGGAAGCTCGTTATATTCACGAATTTCCGAAATATCGCACTTGAAGCCATCAAAATATTCGATTATTGGAGTTGCACCCTCTAAATGCGGTGTAAAAGGAAAGTCGGTTGTAACTGTGCCGTCTGCAAGTTTATATGCAACGCAAACAGGAATCTTATCCATATAAGCTAAAACATCAAGTTTTGTAAGCGCTAATTGAGTAGCACCCTGCATTCTAACGCCATAGCGGGTAGCAACCAAATCAAAGGGTCCAACCCTGCGAGGTCTTCCAGTTGCGGCACCGTATTCTCCGCCTTCTTCTCTTAGTCTGTCGGCTTCCTCACCGAATAATTCTACCACAAAGGGACCCTCTCCAACGCAAGTTGAAAACGCTTTGACAACGCCTACGCATTCGTCAACCTTAATCCAAGGCGCACCCGAACCCAAGGGAGCATAGCCAGCCAATGGTGATGACGATGAGGAGAAGGGGTAAATTCCATAATCCAAATCACGCAAGGCGCCTAATTGTGCTTCGAACATTATGCTCTTGTTATCTTTTTCGGCTTCATGCAGCAGTTTCCCTGTATCGCAAATAAAAGGAGCTAAGGGCATGAAGTATTTTTCGCACCAATCCCATAATTCCTTTTCATCATAGGGCTTAGCGCCGTAAACGCCAGAAAGCGTGAGGTTCTTCCATTCGAGAATATCATGCAAGCGAGCTTTTAAATAATCGGGAGTTAAAACTTCGCCAGCTTGAACAGCCTTTTTCTGATATTTATCACCATAGATAGGCGCAATACCACGCTTTGTAGAGCCATATTTTTTATCGCTAAGCCTAAGCTCCTCCAGTTCGTCTTGCAACTTATGGAAAGGAAAAACAATGCTTGCTCGGTTAGATATTTTCAAGTTATCGGGGGTAATCATAACACCCGCAGAGCGAAGTCTTTCGATTTCTCCGCTAAGGTGTTCGGGGTCAAGCGCCACGCCATTTCCCAAGATATTAACAACATCACAGCGGAAAATTCCTGACGGAAGCAGATTAAGCGCAAACTTACCAAAATCGTTAATAACGGTATGACCGGCATTGCTACCGCCTTGGTAACGCACCACAAGGTTAAACTGGTCTGCAAGCAAATCGACCATGCGGCCCTTGCCCTCATCTCCCCAGTTGATTCCGACTATCGCACATGTAGACATTTAGATTACTCCTTATTGCTTTTTTTGCGGAAAACAAATTTACGCAACAATACTAAATATAATCCATTTTTACGAATTAGTCAAGCAAATATGGCAATGCTGCCCAAATAGGTTTGAAACAGGTAGAAAATAAAGTATAATGTATCTCAGTAAAAGATTATTGGAGTTTATGTGCAGACAGTACAGCTTTATTATATGAATATTTCTGAGCTAAGTGTTTCACCACATACTTGCATATCGCAGTTGCGGGCTGAACGCATAAATGCTATTAGTTCAGAACAATTACAAAAGCAATCTCTTGGAGTGGAGTTGCTTCTTAATTACTATGCACGAACAAATTCAAAGTCCGTTCCTGTTGAATATGCCTATAACAATTTAGGAAAGCCATGCATCATAGATGAGTCATTTTATTTTAGCCTTGCACATTCGGGTAATATTGCCATGTGTGCAGTTTCAGATTGTGATGTTGGATTAGATGTTGAAACAAAAAAAGAAGTTAAGCTCGCATTATCGAAAAAGGTTTTCTCTGATTTTGAACTTCAAAACTTCAACTTGGCAGAGAACAAAGCCGACTTTCTAATTAAAACTTGGACAGCCAAAGAAGCCTATCTAAAGCTAACAGGACAGGGTTTGCGCTATCCTATGAATAATGTTTCGGTAGATGGCTCGTTGATATTTGATACAGAAAACAAGCCGCTTGCATTCATAACGATTCAAAAACTTTCGAACAATTCGAACTTTGCAGTAGCGACCTACAAAGACCACAAAATCGAACTAAAGCCCGTAACAATTGAGG
>JAAZFD010000292.1 GCA_012511925.1 Clostridiales bacterium | reverse complement strand
GTAACCTGCTCTTCTATTTGATTTTTTACTACTTCAAAACGCTCGCCGCATTCGTTTTCGGGAATGTATTTGAACCTGCCTATGCTTTCTCTAACCGGCAATCTAAACAGCTTTTCTAAATCGATATCCGATTCTATCGCTTTTTGACCCATTTCATAGAATTTCAAAATCAAACGCAATAGCATCAACTGCTTTTCTAAGGATGTATATGTATCAACCTCATGGAATGCGTTTTGGTGCAAATAGTCCTCACGAATTGACCTTGCGGTTTCTAATTTCAATCTATCACGCGTACCCAAGGCATCTATACCAACAAGGCGAACGATTTCCTCTAATTCGCTTTCCTCTTGCAAAAGATTCATAATTTGTTGAACTATTGCGCTCCAATCCTCGGAAATATTCGTGTCGTACCAGTTTCTTAGCCTATCCTTGTATAGCGAGTAGCTTTGTAGCCAATCTATCGCAGGGAAGTGGCGTGAATATGCCAACTTTGCAGATAAGCCCCAGAAAACCTTTACTATACGCAATGTTGCTTGCGATACAGGCTCGGAAATATCTCCGCCCGGGGGTGAAACTGCGCCTATGGCGGTTATAGCACCTATGCGCCCCTCGCTTCCTAAAACCTTTACCATGCCTGCACGCTCGTAGAACTCTGCCAATCGGCTTCCCAAATAAGCAGGATAGCCTTCTTCACCCGGCATTTCCTCTAATCGTCCGCTCATTTCACGCAAGGCTTCCGCCCAACGGGATGTGGAGTCTGCCATTATTGCTACCTTGTAGCCCATATCTCTGAAATATTCTGCAATCGTAATACCTGTATAGATTGACGCTTCTCTTGCAGCAACAGGCATATCGGAGGTGTTTGCAATCAACACAGTTCGTTTCATCAAAGATAAGCCTGTGCGTGGGTCGTGCAATCTTGGGAACTCCATCAAAACGTCCGTCATTTCGTTTCCACGCTCGCCACAGCCAACATATACTATGATGTCGGCATCTGCCCATTTTGCTAACTGATGCTGAACAACCGTTTTTCCAGAGCCAAACGGACCCGGAACCGCTGCAACACCGCCCTTTGCAATAGGAAATAGCGTATCTATAACGCGCTGACCCGTAATCATAGGTTCATTAGGAGGTAGCTTTTCAACATACGGTCTGCCACGCCTAACTGGCCACAGCTGAAGCATTTTAACTTCTACTTCTTCACCATTATCCTGTAGAATCTTTGCAATAGGCTGAACTATTGTGTTCTCTCCCCTGCCTATCCATGTAACCTTACCGCTGATTTTTGGAGGAACCATAATTTTGTGCAACACGGCAGGGGTTTCCTGCACATGTCCCAATATGTCGCCAGAAGCTACCTTAGCGCCAACATTCAACCTCGGCTCGAAATGCCACTTCTTGTTATGGTCTAAATGCGTAACTGAAATACCCTTGGGTATTCTGTCGCCTGCAACTTCTCTTATTACATTCAAGGGTCTTTGAATACCATCGAAAATTGATTCGATAAGTCCGGGGGCAAGCTCAACAGACAAAGGCTCATTTGAAGCATAAACAGGCTCGCCAACTCCTATGCCGCCCGTATCCTCGTAAACCTGAATGGATGCGTGTTCGCCACGCAGCTCAATTATTTCGCCGATTAGCCTTTTTTCAGAAACAAATACAACGTCGTACATCTGCACATCTGTCATACCGTCTGCAACGATTAAAGGCCCCGAAACCTTTCTTATAGTACCCTTTATCATGTTAATTCCTCCACCCCTTAGGGATAATTATTTTTCGGACAATATATCAACGCCAATCGCCTTTTCAACGTTGGCCTTTATGCTTGCCATTGCAGTACCGTCTGTTCCCTTTGCACCTGGCACAGGGATAATTGCAGGTAATGGCAAGGATTTATACCTATTTACTATCTCGCTGCACTCTGCATATAGCGCTTCGGTAATAAAAATTACCTTCACGCCCTCACGCGCAAGCCTTGCTATTAGCTTAGTTGCTTCAACCTTATCGCTGACACCATAAGCATCTATGCCTACGGATTTTGCAAGCAAAACAGAATCATATTCGCCCAACATTGCAATATCAGCCATAAGTTTCACTCAACCTTTCTAAAATTTCCGATGTTAAACAATCGTTTCGTTTCAATGTAATAATCAATCTAATGATTTCAGATTCCCTAACCCTTGCCCAGAAATAGCCTAAAACTGCGGCAATGGTTTCCATATCCGTCTTGCCCTTGCGTGCAATTTCTATCAAGTAATTCTCTTTTTCAATTTCAAGCAAATACGGCTTTTTATCCTCGGTTATATGGGGTTTAATTGCCTTTGTCAGCCTTACACTTGCTTTTTCAAGTAAAATGCTTGCCGCTTTCTTGCGGTCAGAAAAAATAAAATCACAGGCATTCAGTAAATTCTTTTTTGTTATTTCGCACTCGGGCATAAGCACATTTTCAAGCGTTTTTTTCAAGCTGTCGGTGTTATTTTTGTAAATGCTTGATAGCCTTATCAGCGCTAATCAATTCAAAAAATCGCATTCGGCTTTGAAATACTCTACTACAAGCGGATTATCCATTTTTAGCACATACTCGTAATAGGCGTAATCGATTGCTACGGAAATTTCCTGCGGTGAGGGTTTTTGCTCTCTTTCATGTAAAGAAGCTGCTACCTCGGCAATATGCTTTGGCAACTCGGGATACAATTTTTGCGAAACCATAACCTGCATCAGTTTAGGCTCGATAATGCCAAGGCTGTTCAGCATATCCAAATTAACATGGTCGTTAAACGCATCGCCCTCTTTTAGGCTGATTTTTAGCAAGGTTTTTAGATTCGTAATATCATACCTTAATAAAATTGCATTTGTAAGCGCTTCCTCGCTTGAAAGCCCTTGCATCAATGCCTTTGCTTTTTTTAGCTCGCCGTCAATACGCTTTTCAAAATCAGCCATCTGAGAATGCTCTCCGCCATAGCCCCAATCGGACAGCAGGCGCAACGCTCCCTCGTAGTCGCTTTCGCATAATCTCTGCAAATCGGTTTTACTTTTAAGCCCTTTTTCAAGCACTCTTACTCTCGCCGCCGCAAAGATTTTACTTTTTGTATGCATCAAAACAACTTCTCGGCAACTAAAGCCGATTCCCTTTCCTTTAGCTCTTCGATTATGTCATCAAATGAGCATTCTATTATGTAGCCTTTTCCGCATAGCAAGTAGCCGCTTTCCTGTTCGCTGTCCTCGCCAAGCGTAATTTCGGCTTTGCCTTGCTCGTCTAACTTCATATTCACAGGACGAATTATGCGTGAAATGCTTTCCCTATGTGCCTTTGAAGGCTTAACAACCTCGCCGCCATTCGCTTCTTTTAGAATTGAACGTGCAAAGAACTTTTCTAAGTCCGTTCCGCTTAACGAATTTATGCGCTGCTTTGCCTTGTTGAAAGCCTCGGTTAATAAACTTCTGCGAACCTTCAAAAAATACTTCTTAGCTTCAAGCTCTGCATTTGTTTTACCACGCATCAAAATTTCGTTTTCTTGCCTGTTAGCCACTTTTTCGCTTTCGGCTTGAATCTCTTTTTTTTGCGCTTCGCCCTGCTCTTTTATCTCCTTTGCCCTTTGCTCGGCTTCGGCGATAATTCTGTCTGCATCGGCTTGAGCATCAGAGATTATTCTTTCTATAAGTTTTGAGGTATTATCAGTACCCATTTTTCCCTCGTTTCTTTTATTTCGAGATAACCATTATCAATGAAACCAAGAATGCAAACAAAGCATAGGTTTCAACCATTAGCGTTAATAGCATACCATTACCAAAGCCCTCGCCACGCTTTGCTACCAATGCGATACTGCTTACCGCTGTGTTGGCTTGTGCGATTGCGCTTAAAAAGCCACCTATTGCGGCAGGGAGAGAAGCTATTAAGTAGTACAGGCCCAATGAGAAATCGGGGGTAGCTCCGCCTAAAATTCCGCACTTTGTTAGAATCAAGAACGCAATAATAAGACCGTAAACGCCCTGTGTGCCGGGTAGAAGCTGCAAAATAAGCAACGAGCCGAACTTTTCGGGTTCTTCAGCTACAACTCCTGCGGCGGCCTGTCCCGCCTTGCCTACGCCGATAGCAGAACCGATACCTGCAATGCCTACTGCCAAGACTGCACCTGCAGCCGCTAAAATTAAACCCCATTCCATGTGTTTTTATCCTCCAAATTGTTTTATTTATAACGCTTTTGCGTATAAACCTATTTTAATTGAGCCAATGCCTACACTACCTGCTTGCTTATGGCTTCTTTGGCTTTATCAAAAATCTTAGTATTTCATTTTTTGTTCTTAAATGAAGATTAGTGTAATCCTGCTCTATGTCAACATGCTTTACATGGTAGCCTAATGGCTTGAAAGCAATACCGCCTGTCGCATAAAACTTGCCGAAAAACTCAACATACTGCAGTCTTGCGGTATGTGAAAACGAGCCTAATGTGTTTATGAATAGGCTAAAGCCATGTAAAACCACCAATACTACAATAGCGAAAAGCGTTGTGAATATGCTCATAACGCCTGTTCCTGCACCTGCTAACATACTGCCTAAAAGGTTGAACACCTCGCCCATAGCACCCGTTACAAGTCCCATTGCAAATATTCTTGAATACGAAACCGTATCTCCCAAATAGCCCGAAACCCCATATAATGCACCTGCGCCCGAGCCTAATCTGCCGAAAATGTTTTTCTTCTCCCTGCCTGCAAAGAACAGAATTAAAAGTCCGCCAATTAGCGCCAACACCATAAAAGGAGCGCTGTAATTAGGTACTGCGGCTATTCCTATAAGTCCTAAAACTAAGAATATCCATGAAACCGAATCGAATATGGCCGCCTGCGTATCGCCGCTTTTCACCTGCATATAGGCATTTAAGCCGAGTGCGAACATCATCTGAACCACGCCCAAGCCGCAGCAGAACAGCATCATGGAAATTGTATTTTTTAGCGGGTCGAACAGCAATGGAAATGGACCCTCTGCCGTTCCGAAAAATAGCTTGTTCCAGCTAAGTCCAAAGAATGTTCCTACTAAGAATCCGCATACGATTGTTACAAGACCGCCCCATGCTATTACTTGAACGATACCTGCAAATGTGCCTTTTGGCTTTTTTAGCTTTAGGTACAGGGTACATAGTATGTATAGAACCAAACCGTAGCCAGAATCCGAAAGCATAAGCCCAAAGAATAAAAGATAAAATGGTGCCATTAGTGGCGTTGCATCAATTCCTCTATAATTAGGTAGAGAGAACATATTTGTAATCGCTTCAAAGGGAGCGTTGAATTTATTGTTTTTTACGACCGTTGGGGGTGTTTCGTCATCCTTCGGGTCTGCAAAGTCAATGAAAAATGCGTCTGTTACTTCGCTTATGGTTTTCTGTATGCGCTCAACCTCATCGCTTCTTGCCCAACCGTCTAATATAAATGCAGAATTTGAAACCAATAGCTCTGCCTTTGCTTTTTGTCGCTCGTACTCTACATTCAAAGCATCTATGGCAAGTAATAGCTTGTCCGATTCGCATCCCATTTTCTCGAACTCTTGTTTTTCCTGCTCTATTTCTAATTCGATTGCATTTGCCTTTGACAAAAGCGCATCATAAATTTTTATTACATTGCCCTTTAAGTCCTTTTGGAATGTAAATTCAACTGCCCCTACTTCGTGCATTTTCACCACAACATCGTCATAATCAGACTTATGGCAGGCTATAATGCAGGGAGTATTTTTTGCTTCGTTATCAACTACAACTATTGTAACGGGCAATTCGCTAAGCTGTGAAATTTTGTTGTCGGGGATAAACGCACAAAAAACCTCTGTGTGCCTTGTTGATTTTATATCCTCTATGTTTTGTTGTAATTTAAGCCATGGTTTGAGTGTGTTTGCGAAACTTAGAACCTGTGAGTGCTTTGCCTTTAACTCGGAAAGTAAGGCTATTTGACTTTCTATTTTTATGCTTGCGTCAACCGCCTTGTCGATTGTGCGTTGTGAGCCTAATAGGGATTTCTCAACTTCTCGTTTAGGAGTAAGCATTCCTGGCTTTTTTGCGTAATCCTTAATCGAATTATGCACTTCCCTGAACCTGCGAATACCCTCTTCAAAGCCCGAAAATATTTCTTCGAACGAGCTATTGTCGCTTTCGGCGGTTTTAGAAGAAATTATTTGAACTGCAGAAATATCCTGCAATGCACTCATTATTCCGTCCTTGTCGCCATGTAAAGCTATGAGAGTTAAGCGCTTCATGGGAACTAACATATTATACCGCCCTCTCGATAATTAAGATTATTGCGGCATCGAGATTGTTTCGTGCGTCGTGAACTATTCTGTCGCTTTCCTTTGCTTTTGTGGCGACGATTTCTTTTGCTAAACGGTTTGCAGATTCGTTTGCCGCTTCGATACGCCTTTGCAAATTTGCCTTTGCTTCCGTTTTGGCATCTGCTAATGCAGAATTGACTTCTTT
>JAAZFD010000291.1 GCA_012511925.1 Clostridiales bacterium | reverse complement strand
TGCGAAACCTTTGCGAGCTTAAAGTTATTGCATAGCGAATTTAGCAGGGAGGACTTTCCTACATTCGACCTGCCTACCATGGCTATTTCCATAGCAAGCTCTTCTGGGAGGTCGCTTCTCGATACCGCACTCGTAACAAAGGTTGTGTTTTTAATCGTGTACTCTTCCATTTTCCCTCCCCTATATTTTTTGCATTGCTATTCTAACAGTATGCATTTAGTTTTGCAACTGAATAAGGCTAATATTTTAAAAAATAAAAAAGCGATACGTTTCCGCACCGCTTTTTCTATCGTATCGAGATTATTTGATTTCGACTGTTGCGCCGACTTCCTTGAATTTTTCTGCGATTTTTTCGCATTCTTCTTTGGAAACGCCTTCTTTGATGGGCTTCGGAGCACCGTCAACCAAGTCTTTAGCTTCTTTTAGCCCGAGTCCTGTGATTTCACGAACTACCTTGATAACCTTAACCTTTTCTGCGCCAACATCCTTCAAGATTGCGTCGAACTCGGTCTTCTCTTCTACTGCTTCTGCAGCAACAGCGGGACCTGCAGCAACAGCTGTAACAGCTGCTGATACGCCAAACTCTGCTTCGATTGCTTTAACCAATTCGTTTACTTCCAAAATGGTCATGCCTTTTAACTCTGTGATAAATTGTTCGATATTCATTTTATTCCTCCTAAATATTTTGCGTTTATACGCTTATTCTGCTACTGCCTCTGCAGCGCCTGAGCCTTCTGCCATCTTCTTTGCCAAAGCATCGAGAACGATAGCAAGTTTTGTAACGGGCGACATCATGCTGCCCAACATACGTGATAGCAACTGCTCGCGTGAAGGCAAGTCTGCCAACACTTCGATACCAGCCGCATCGTTAAGAACGCCGTCAACTACGCCACCCTTGATAGTGCATTTCTTGTACTTTTTGATAGCTTCCTTAAGAATCTTTGCAGGAGCGACTGCATCATCATAACCGAATGCGAAAGCCGAAGGGCCTTTTAGCATTGTGTTGATTTCTGAATCAATCCCAACTTCTTTAGCAGCACGTTCTACCATGGAATTTTTCAAAACTACGTATTCTACATTGGCTTTACGCATATTGCTTCTAAGCTCTGTAACCTCGCTTACTGTTAGTCCGCGATAATCAAATACTATAAAAGACTGTGCTTTGCGTATCTTCTCTACTATTTCAGCTACGTGTTGAGCTTTTTGCTCGATAATTTTCTGGTTTGCCAAGTATTTCACCTCCTCGTTTTTTGTATAAAAAAATCCTCAGCCGCACGCATGAGGAAAACGATAAACGAATATTAAAAAGATTCAATTTTCATTTACCTCGGTAGGAATTACTGCTATTTAAGCAACCTACTGTCTGCGGCACTTTAGTATTATAGTGAGAATTTTTCACATTGTCAACTGTTAAAATGATATATTTTTATGGGTTGAATCCAATAAGGTTTACGGATTTTCTGTTTACGCTCCACATACAATCTAAGTTGAGTAAAATATTTAGCTGTGCAAGCAACGCATCAACATTCAACGCGCCTGTGTTGTCCAGCTTGCCTACGATATGTAGCTTTGGAAACTTTCCCTCAACAGCTTTCATCTCGTAAATATGCGGACGAATATCCACCTCTGCATTAACCTTTTTATTGCCCGATTTCTTTCGCTTTGTTATGATAATATTACTGCTCAAAAGGGATAGAATAGCATTATTCAGCGTTTTGAAATCGATTATAGTGTCAGTTGTTGCTACATATTCAGCCGACTGCATAAAGCTCGCTACGGCAGGGAATTTATCGTCAACCGCATAAGCGTTTGTAACCTCGTAACCCGTTGGCAAACAAGGGTTTATTTTTTGAATGAACTCGTTTACCTGAATATCCTCCTGCATTTTTACATCAATCCATTCACCATCGCCAGTATGCCCGAGTGCAAGCGCAGTGGCAAAGCTCATTAAGGGATGGGGACTATAGCCCTGTGAGTAAGCAATCGGAATATTTGCTCGCAACACCGACCTATGCAGCACACGCAAGGAGTCGAGATGTGAAATGTATTTGGCATTTCCTGATTTTTTAAGGCTTGCAACAATTCTCATAAGCATCAAAAGTCAAGTCAAAGCAGGCTTGACAACCCTTTCTACAATCTTGAGTGGTTAAACCCTTTTTAGCGCGCTCGTACTCACGCTTTAGGTATTTTAGTGTAACGCCAGTGTCTAAATGCTCCCATGGTAGCTTTTCATCTATTTCATAATTTCTGTGGGCGATTACGTTCCTGTCGATATTGCATTCTAAAAAGCATTGCTCCCAAATGCTTGGTTTGAAATGCTCGTCCCACGAATCAAACCTTGCAC
>JAAZFD010000290.1 GCA_012511925.1 Clostridiales bacterium | reverse complement strand
GCTATAACACCGCACAGAATAGCCTTGGCAATGTTGGCGCAGTTGTAGGCGAAAACAAGGGCGGCTTAGTCAATAATGTAAATGTTGAGTTTAATGCATACAAGGTAATGGATGGTTATTGTATGGGCGGAGTTGTAGGCACGATTAACGACAACGGAGTCGTTTCAAACTGCGTTGTTACCGTAAACGCAGAAAAAGCATGGGACCGTATAGGCACCCATGCAACAGGACAGGCAAGAAGTTCCTTCGGGTTGATAGTTGGTTTTTGTGAGAAAGGCACAGTTGAGTATTGCAAGGTTAACTCCACTGTTAATATTCCAATTATAGCCAATGAAGGAACGGGTGGAATAATTGGCACAATGCAGTTGACTGCGATGGTCAGATATTGCACTTCGAATGCCAACGTTTGCTGGCAACCTATTACTTATACGCAAGAAGCGAGGGGTAGGGTTGGCGGCATAGTAGGACAATTATTTGGCGGTACTGTTATGGAATGTACTGCCACAGGCACAGTGAACAAAGGAGGGAACCAAAGTGCAATGTGCGTGGGAGGAATTGCAGGCTGGGTACAGCATTGGAGAAGCCAGGTTGAAAATTGCATTATTCGAGACTGCTACTATGACAACTATGTTGAGGGCACACAATCATTGTTTGGAGCGTCAAAAATTGGTGGTCTTGTAGGAGATGTTTGGTGGGGTGAATATCATAACAACTATGTTCACACATGGCTACCCAGTGGATTAACTGAAGTAAAGCACGGCTTTGGAATTATTGAAACTGAGCAGCTATATTATCAATACCCGCCAGTTTGCAGTGGCAACTATATAGTAAATGGCAACGCTTCTCCACAGTTTACCGTGGTTGCAGACTTCGCCGCCCTTAAAGCCGCAACCGCAGCTATTTGGGACTATACAACTGTGTGGAACGACTCCACAACACCGTTCACACTAAGGAAAGCGAAATACTAAGCAATATCTCATTGAATTGGGAGCCTAAACGGCTCCCAATCGTTTGTGATTGAATGAAAAAAGAAATCACGCTCACATCGGATTATCTATTATCATTCCATCCCCAATGGTTATTATGCGTTCGCATTCGTTAGCAACATTATGGTCATGCGTTACGATTATCACCGTAATTCCTGTACTATTTAGCGTTTTGAACAACTCAATAATGCTTTTTGCAGTCTTTGAATCCAACTGCCCTGTTGGCTCGTCGGCAAGTATAACCGCAGGGTTGTTTACAATAGCCCTTGCAATGGCGCAACGCTGCTTTTCGCCGCCTGAAATAGAGGATGCGCTTTTGTGTTTTAACTTATCGATTCCAACGGTTTTTAATGCCTCAACAGCCCTTTTATGCCTATCAATGATTGAGCTTTTTGCAAAGAATAGGGGGGTCATGGCATTGAATAATACCGAATACTCGTCTATTAGTGCAAAATTTTGTAAAACGATGCCTATTTGCTTGTTTCTGAACTTGCACATTTTTGCATCACCATACTTTGAAATGTCTTTGTCATTGTAAAGGTATTGACCGCTTTCAAAACGGCTTAATCCACCAATTATATGTAAGAGAGTGGACTTCCCTGCCCCTGATGCCCCCATTATTGCCACCATTTCGCCGTCGTTAATCGTTAGGTCTATACCCTTTAATGCCTCTACTTGATTAGGCTTTTTATAGTCATAGTATTTATGAATGTTTTTTAACTCTATCATATTTTACTCCTTTATATTGTGTATGTATTTTTTTAGCAGGGTTGAGCTTGAAGCTCCCATTACAGCGTATATAATCACCGCTATTCCTATTAAAAACAGGTAATTTGAGCTGTTAATCGCCATTGAATCCCACGGCAATATCTCGGCAGCTATTAGCGCTACCCATAATAAAGCAAATAGTGTAAAGGCAATCAATATAAGCATAGTAGCATATGTAAAAATTATCCTCATGCCCTGATGAAAGCTCATACCAGAAATTGAATACGCTTTGAACGCTCGTTTATTGTTTATCATATTCAACAACGAAACGCACAATATCCCTGCAAGACCCATTACAATAAAGCATATACTCGTAGGCGCATATACCAACATTTTATCCGTTGCTTCTTTTTTAGAAAGATTCCGTGCGCTTGCCATAGTAGCAACATTAGCTTCGTTTTTCATTTCCTGTGTAATGCTCTTCACTTCCTCGTCAGATAAATCATCTAAAAACACAAAGGAGTTATCATTACAATAGTCCCAGTATCCGCCCTCAATTTCCTCAGTAAATATGATAATCAAGTCTTCGGAATCCCTGCGACTCTGGTATCTCGCTCCCCGATAAAACAGCGTATCAATAAACGAATCTTTTTGACTCCTATATTCTTCAAAAATGTAATCAACGGTCATTTCGCTACTGCTGGCAGAAAATGTGGGTACTTTTGCAACTTCACCTATACTGCCTATTATACGAAACTTTACAGGGAATTTTTCTCGCAAGCTTATGTTTTCTTTATAGCACTCCATATCTAAAATCGAGCCAATGGGGAACTTTGAGGTATCTCCTATTATTACGCAATCTATAATACCGTCGGTGCTTTTTTGATTTGAAAACCATTTGCCTTTTTTTAGTTGCACACGTAGCGCTTCTGCGGTTCGTGTGCCATAGAAGTATGAACGAGTTGAATAATCTTCATAAACGACAGCATAATCTTTTACAGATTCAACCCTATCGCCATATCTTGAAATTGCGCTTTGCGGATTATCATTATTAGGATGGCGGTCATATTCCCAGGTAGTATCGAGCTTTGGTTCTTGCGGCATATACAATAATGTGTTTTCCTCATCAAATTTGGCGGTGATGTTATAGCAATCATACGCATCGTTGTTTATGGCTACAATAACATTGCCATAAGCAAAAACAGCGCATAGCTGCAAAATGATAATGAAATTTAACAGCATATTTTTTAACAGCAGATTTAATGCAAGTGAAAATCTCATATTTACGCCTCCTTACATTCGGAAAGATTTATGTCCGAGCTATTGTTAATTGTCGGCAAGAAAAATATAACGGAAGCTACGGTAACGGCGCAAAATACCATTATATAATGCCAAATATTCAAAGAATACAAAAATGGCAAAGTGGAATTTTTATATATTAAGGGGCTTAGGAACTTAAAAGCAAGTGCCGCAATTATGAACATCCCTATTACTATAACAAGCATTTCCGCTAATATTAGCAGGATAACTCTCGTTTTTGTTGCTCCGCATATACGCATTATCGTTATTTGCTTGTGTCTCTGTTTTAGAAAAAAAGCGTACAAATAACCCAAATTTGTGAAGGCTAACAGTAATAGCACTATTACCGGAATCAATAGGGGCTACATATCCCAAATCCTCTAAACACCGCTAACATCAGGTAAAACAATACCGCAACCCGTAAACAGCTCATAAAGTGTTTCAGAAAGCTCTTCATGCTCTTTTTGAGTTAACACATTTATCAACAATATTTCGATTGATTTTACGCAATTCTTATTGGAAAGCGAGTTGTATGCTATTACATTTGTTCCATTGAAAGAATTGTCAACTCCGATTACAGTATATTCCTCGCCGTTTATCATATACTTTGTGCCGATTTTTTCTTCTAAGCGCTCACCGTTTAAAATGACTTCTTTTTTGCTAGTATCGCTGTTAATATTCATTATATTGTTTCCTACGGTTGCAGGGTAATCCATTCCATCGTAAGTAAAACATAATGCGGTTAGCTTCTCAGAAGGGTTATCAAAGTTGCTAATCTCTGCTTGTATTATCCCATTCTTGCTTTTGTGCCTGCTTATATAGGCGGACAGTGCCGCATCGACTGCGACACCGTCCGGCACATTTACGGTATAGGTTCTTTTTTCAAACATATAAGCGTTATACAGGTTTGTTTCACGCACTAATTGGTTTAGCCCAAACAAACCCCCAAAGAAGCATACCGCAAGCAAAACAACGAATGCAGAAGATAACACCTTGTTTTTTACAAAAAAGTTTTTAAGATTTTGTAGTAACATGTTAAACTCCAATTTGTGTTATTAGTATAGCCATTCATCTTTCCTATATTATCATCATAAATATATATTGTCAAGGTAGTAAAAAAATGACGGTTTTTGAAAAGAAATTGTTACGAAAAAAGGAAGCCGCAGCTTCCTTTTTATTTAGGAACACCCTCTACCCTGCATAATTGCATTCAACAATCTCGTTTGCTCTTATGCCGTTTATAAGCTCAAACTCAAAGTCGAACAGAAAATAGCCCTTGTCGCCGCTATCCGTTTCAAAATAAACCCTTGTATCTAAATCGGTTTTTTGAAGTTTAATGGTTGAGCCTTCTTTGATCGTTCCTTTTGCATACTTGCCATTCGATTTTAGAATGTATGCTTCAAAATCCTTTAATACGGTACGGTCCGAACCCTGTGCAACCTTATACTCAAGCGATTTTTGAACATGTCGGAAGTCTATAACCTTATACTCCGTATAAACGCTTGCATCGCCGCAAATATAGAAATGCCGCCTTATTACAACGGTATCCTTGCCAAATTCGGACGGGTTTCCCTCGAAAACGGAATCAAGTTGCATTTTTTCGCTACTAACAAATCGCACAACATAAGTGCGTATGGGCGATTGCGTACCTCCGCAGGTTATGTAAATTAAACAATTATGAATAGTCGATAAATTAGTTGTCCAATGCTCTTTTCCAAAGTCGGTAATCGAAAAAGACACCGCTTCCCAAGCATATTCGGTAGGAATTTCAATTTTTGTTTCGCCCATGCTAAGTTCAAGCGTACGAGTTAAGGTTTCATTCTCGCCATAATATGCGTTATAGATTTTCAAAATCCATTTGCGATTTCCAAACTCAACTTCCTCGTTAGGCATAGCGAAAGCATAAGCTATATCGCTTGTATGTTCGGCTTCGTAGCCATAGCCGTTCAAGTCTTTATCGTAATCGATTTCAACCTTTGTTGTAGGTTTGATTATTGGTTCTTGCGTAGGTTCTTCCGTAGGCTCATTTGTTGGAGCTTCCGTTTGTGTGTCCGTAATTGCAGGACTAACATCAACCTCGCTAGCACAGGCAGAGCATAGCATAATAATCAGAATTATAGCTATCAACCCAAATAGTTTTTGATTTTTCATTTTAATTTCCTCCTTGAATAGTTGAACTTAACGCATCGCAACCGAATACACCTCACGATACTTCAAACAGCCCCAACTTCTCATTAAACTTGCACGATTTACCCGTTGCTATCAACTCCGCAGGAACTTCCTGCAAGAAATAACCACCGTGCACAATGCCGCGCACATCGGATATATTTTCATATTCTATAGCTGTAACACCTAAGAAAGTACCGCCTGTAATTTTACCGATTTTACTGTTTTCGCTCAATAGTATTAAATTCTCTTGGGTATATCCGAATTCATCATATTTTACACCAAATATCCCTCCGCTGATTATTTGTATTTCGGCAGCTTTTCCTATGTTTTCAATGGCATAGCCTTTTTCGCTTGCATACAGCGTACCGCCTGATATTTCTTTTATTAAACCATGGTTGGTAATTAAACCAATTGAGCCACCAGAAATTTCTACAATTTCTCCGTAATTAACTATTGACGCATCTCCGCCTGATATTTCACCTCCACGAATAATCAGCGTTCCTTTTTCACCGTTATAAATCGCTGTGGCGGTTGCTCCAAAATCTGATCTACTATAACTGCTGAGATATGTTTCGGCATCAGCAAACTCAACTGTACCATCTTTGTTTATTATCCCATACTTTTTTGTGCCAGAGGAATATACACTTTGTGTTATGTGTCCTCCCAAAAAGGTTACTTTTCCGCCATTTCGGTTTTCAATCAAACAGTTTTCGCCCCCGGCATTAGCATCTACATTGCCATAATTACTCAACCCATCTTTATTGTAATCTCCTTCAATATACAAATCGCCGCCATTGTTAATGAACATAGCATATATGTGATGCTCGGGTGCGAAATATTGGTACAATACATATTTATTTTCCACATTCAACCTAACAATCTTCCCCTCTGGAACTACGATAGGGAATAGGAACGAAACATCTATTGCCTCAACATTTTGCATAATTTTCACGAACAATATAGGGTCTGATTCGTCCTCTATAAGCACCTTTAATGCGGCTATATCGCCGTAAAACTCTATATAATCCTCAACTATTACACTACAAGTAGCTGTTATATCTCCATACGATGCGGTTACAGTAGTGTTTCCGCCTGAAATGCCTGTTACTGTGCCGTTTTCTACTTGAGCAATGTTAGGATTGTCGCTTTTCCATTGAATCGGAATAACATTTGCATACTCCCAAGGTGTAATTGTGGCTACAAGGTTTTCGCTTGCGCCTAAAGGAATTGCTAATACATCTCTGTTTAAATTCAACTCGCCCTCAAGCGACATCAAGCGGTAGCCGCTAAAAACCTGTGTTGAGTTTGGAGTTTCAATAAGACTTGTAATTTCCTCTTGTTTTTCACCAATTGCCACTATACCGCCGTTTGCACTAAGGCTTGAAATTAAGCTGGCTATATCCTCTGCTTTTATGGGATTGATTCGACTTGAAAGCATAAGCCTTTCTTTTTCGAAATACCCATAAACATAATACTTGCTTGCTTTATTTACAATAAAAATTGAATCAGTTGCGCTTTGTGATTCGCCTTGATAGTACGCTTCAAAGCTCGTAAGTGTGTTTTTAGCGTCTGACAATGCAGACTTTTCGTTTGCACTTTTTATCACATTAGACATTACAGGTATAAGTATCGCCGCCAATATTCCTATTACAGCAAGTACGATTATTAGCTCTACGATTGAAAATGCGCGTGTGTTCATAATTACCTCCTCATGATTTATCCTCTGTCGGACGATACAAGCCTTTATTTGACCTCGTAGCATACTCCCGAAGAGATAAGCCCTCGAAGTTATCTGCATATTCAAGAATTGCCTGCTCGACCTCTTCAAGCGAATACCACTCGATTGGGCGTTTTGCTTTATCATAATCAGCACTGTTTTCCACGCCTTTTGCAAGTGCCATAAATGTAAAACCGTTTATACCCTTTTCAGTTTTTTCTAATACATTATTTGCAAAGACGATTCGATAAGGAAAAGCATCGTAATACTCCTGCGAAGAATTTTCTTGGAATATCGTTTCATTTCTGCCTAAAAACAGTATGCACTCATCGCCGACTTTGAAATTATATAAGCCAGCACCGCAATTTTCTCATGTGCTATGAGGGTATGAAATGCGAATTATATCCTCTTCCAAGTAGGTTAACTCCTTATCTGTGTAATTTTTTATAACCCTAACATCAATTCCAACGATATAAGTGATAGAATCGTTGTCGTTATCATAGGCAAAATAACAAGAGTATTCGCTTATCCTTACTATCTCGCAATATATAGCCACATCGACCAGTGCGAGAAATTCCTCCATCATGTAGAATTCCTTGTAGTGAAAATTTGCAGTATTAGGCTCAACTAAAGGCTCTAACTCCTTAATTTCGGTTTTGACAATCTTTGGTTCGGGATAAGGCGTAACCGTTATTCCCTCGCCCGAATGTTGAGAAGTTGGGAATGGTGTTTCTTCCCCCTCATTGTTAGTAAAGGTTGAACAGCCTATAAGTGATAGCAACAAAAGAACCGCTAAAACACTTACCATAAACGCTTTGAAATACTTCATAATACATACCCCCAAATGATTGTTAAATATATAATACCATAATTTTCTGGGGGTGGGCAACTATATTTAGAAATTTTATAGATTTTTATTTTGCTTGAATTTTCATTGACACACCAATATGTTTACCATATAATAGTAGTAAGTTATTCTATTTACATTTTAGGTTAACTAATAAAAAACGGAGGCATATATGAAAAAATCTATTTCGCTTATACTAGCATTAATTATGTTAGTAGTATTATTCGCTGGATGTAATTCAAAGCCGACAGTTACAACCCCAACCGCCACACCACCTACGCCCACGTCAACAAACACCCCTGCACCTACAACTTTAGAACCAACACAAACACCCGAAACCTCGTCAGCGCCTGCAAACATGCACGCAAGCGGTGAATTAAGGGATGAAAGCGGTAAAGTAGTTGCATGGGCGATGTCGCTAGTTGTAGAAAACAACGATATACTATTTTCTGTGGAAAATGAAGCAGAAGAAAGTGTTTTTGTTGACTTTAATACCATCTATGATTTTAAAGACAGAAACGGCAAGCTCGATATTGTAAAGGTTGAAGGCGGTCATATAATTATTGACACTACTACTAACGGTTTTTTCCAGCCTATACTTGCTGCATTTTATGATGGCAAAACATTAACAAAGGTTGATTTTTCGTTCGACGAATACCTAAGCGCCGATGATAACAATAGAGCCATACAGCTGTTTTCAATTAAATGGGGCAAGGGCACCAAGTTTACCGTTACTCCAAAAGGGGGCGAAGCGGTAGAGTTTACTGTTAATGAAGAGAAATATAATAAGTCTGCTTCCGGTCAAACCTTTGAAGATTTTGATAAAGAAGCAGCAATAGTTAGCGTAACATACCGAACAAAATACCTCCACATTGAAGAGGCAACAGGTAATTTAGTTATGAGTGCATATCTAACATTTGATGGCACTCATGCGGGAGTCTTTGCAATCGCAACAATTTCATTTGCCTTTGATGCCAAAACAACAGCCTTTACCATAAAAAACATCGAATATGAAATAAAGGATTAGTAGCAAAGTGTTGGGGCAAGGACTAATGTTTTTGCCCCACTCAAGCAAGCGTAATATAAGCATTGAAGCAATTCATAAAATATTTTAGGGTGCATAATATATGAAAAAATCTATTCCGCTAATACTAACTTTGATTATGTTAGTAGTTTTATTTACTGGTTGTAATTCCAAGCCTGTAGTTGCAACCCCTGCACCCACGCAAAGCAGTACGCCAAAAGCTGCCGCTACGCCTACGCCTACGCTTACGCTTAGACCAATAGAGCCCGCACCTGCAACGGATACACCGCCAAACACGGATTTTCCTGAAAATATGCACTCGTTCGGCGAAATAAGAGATGAAAGCGGTAAGGTAGTTGCAAAGGCAATGGCATTAGTAATTGAGCATGGCGAGGAAAATAATGATTTACGCATTGTTGTTAGAAAATTTTCCAAGGAAAGAGTATATGTTGATTTTAACTGCGGGTCGCAATACCTTTATGAAAGAAACAATAAACTCCATATCGCAAAGGTTAAAGGTGGCGGTCATTTAATTATTGCTGTTACGGGTAGCGGGCATTTAGAGCAAATACTTGTGGCATATTACGATGGTACAACACTGAAAAAGGTTGACTTTTCGTTTGATGAATACTTCAGTGCAGATGTAAAGGATGTAGGTGAAAGGCTGTTTTCACTCAAATGGGGCAAGGGCAACAAGTTTACCATTACCCCGAAGGGCGGTGAACCGGTAGAGTTCACTGTAAACGAAGAACTTTATAATGAGTGGGCATATGACCATACTTTTGAGGATTTTGATAAGGAAGCAGAGATAACAAGTGTAATTAATTGGACTGCGTACCATTACGTTGAATGGGGAACAGGCAATTTGGTTATGGGCGCAGTCTTAACATTTGACGGCGGTCAGGGGGGAGGTTTTGCACAAGCAAAAATTACATTTGCCTTTGATGTTAAAACAACAGCCTTTACCATAAAAAACATTGAATATGAATTAAAAGATTAGAAGCTAAGTGTTGGGGCAAGGACTTATGTTTTTGCCCCCAGACTTGCGATAAAGTGCCAACGTGCGAACACGCAGGTTCGCCCCTACATTGTTTGGTGAACATTTCTGCCATACGAGGGTTATAGTTACGCAAAGGCTTTGTTTTCTGCCTATTTTCGAAAAAGCGTAAGTTTCGATTATTATTTAATTCTTCTACTAAGTTATCGGGGTTTTGCGACAACTTGAGGGCAGGACTTATGTTTTTGCCCCATTCCAACTCCCCAACAGCCCCTGCATAAGCGAATAAACATCAATCGAATATGCTTTTTCCAAATTTTCTTTTGATAATGCCTCGTTGGATTTTCCGTATGCAACCGTTTTTCCTTTATTCAACAGCAAAGTATGCGTTCCATACGCTTTTGCAAGGTTTAGGTCATGCACAACAGAGATTACGGCTTTATTTTCTTGTTTTAGCCATTCCCCTATCAAATCAAATATTTGCTTTTGAAATGTTATATCCAAGTGGCTTGTTGGCTCGTCTAATATTAAAATCTTTGGGTCTTGAGCAAATAACTGCGCCAAAAAAGTGCGTTGCAATTCACCGCCCGAAAGCGTAAGTATGGATTGATTAACAATACTTTGCAAGCCTGTAACTTCCAAAGCGTTTTCAATCATCTGCTCATCAAGTTCGCTTAATGCCGAAAATATTCCGCCTGAATATGCATATCGCCCTAATTTCACCACCTCGCCAACTGTAAAAGAGTAGTCAGCCGATAGCCCCTGCTTCAAAACTCCTATTCGCTTTGCAAAATTATTTGGCTTGAAATACTTTATGTCTTGCCCCTCATACTCGAATTTGCCACTATAATTTACCTTTTGCGAAATCGCATTTATTAAAGTGGATTTCCCAGCGCCGTTCCTGCCCGTAATCATTAGCCAATCGCCCTCATGCAATTCGAAGCAAACGCTTTCAATCAGCATTTTATCCTGAACTTTTACACTTATGTCGGTAGCACAAAACATCAGCTTTTCTTCCTGTTTCTATAAAATATGAGTACGAAAACAATAGAGCCAACAAATGAAGTTACAACACCAATAGGCAACTCTAATGGGGAAAGAATTGCCCTTGCCGCTAAGTCGCTAAGCATCAGAAAAATTGCGCCTGTGAATATAGTGGCAGGGAATAGCTTTTTGTGATTAGAGCCTGTAAGCATTCGTGTAATATGCGGAACTACAAGTCCCACAAAGCCAATAGTTCCTCCAATCGAAACGCAAACTCCGATAATCGCAGCAACGCTAAACAGAATTAAAAATTTAACACGCTTTATGTTTACGCCGATATTCCTTGCGTTGTCCTCGCCTATTGCGAAAGCGTTTAGCTCGGTGGAAAAACGCAGAATCAGCCCACCGAACACCACAAGAACAGAGAAAAGTATTGCAACATTCAAATATGTACTGCCAGCCAATGAGCCCATTGTCCAGAAAGTAATATGTTTAACTTTGTCAGCCGCAAATGTGATTACAAGGCTTATAAGGCTATTTACGAACATCGAAAATATTATTCCGATTAAAATTATTGTGTTCGTGGAAAGCGAAAAATCCAGCCTGTATGCCAAAGAAAGTATGAGAACAAGCGATAAAAAAGCGAATATTAACGCCATTATCATAGTGCCTGCAAGTGGAATGCCTGGAATCGTGATGCCAAAGGCGATTGCAATAACAGCTCCCAAGCTCGCACCAGACGATACACCAAGTGTTGAGCCTTCAGCCAAGGGATTTTTCAGTAGTCCCTGCATTGCTGCACCGCATATAGATAAAGAAATCCCCACAAGAGCAACGGAAAGCACCCTCGGCAACCGAACAGAAACGATAATCGAATGTGCTATACCCTCTGGTATGGGCAGCCTAAAAATTGTGCTGTAAATCGCTTTGAACACATCGATAATAGGAATATTAACGCTTCCAACGCATACGCAAAGAATTAGCGTTAAAAGCGTTAACACCCCAAATATTATGAAACTAAGCGAGCCAAAGCCCTCTTTTTTTAGTTTAAGTTTACTATCCATATTTCCATTCATAGCGAATGTATCGCCCCAGTGATGTTATGCGGGCGCACACATAGGTACGCCCCTACGATTTTCACGAATGAGAATCTCGCCTATTATTTACTCGTATATGAACTCATACAGCGCAGTAGCACCCTCAACCAAACGAGGGCCGGGGCGAGTCATCGTATCCGAATCCGCCAAGAACACATGATTGTTCAAAATAGCCTGCATATCCTCCCAGCCTGCACGATTTTTTATTTCGTCAACGGGGTGCGGACCTGCGCCATAGTACATAGTAACTGTAACTATATAGTCGGGGTTTCTTGCTATTACCTGCTCTTCTGAAATGGCAGCCCAGCCGTCTATGTCCTCAAAAGCGTTTTTGAAGCCAAGCATATTCGCAATTTCGCTCATAAAAGTATTTTTACCTGCTGTCCATAGTCCCCATTCAAGCGGTGAAACCTCGAAATAAATCGTCTTTGTTCCGTCGCCAGTAGCCATATTAGCAATTTGTGCAAAATCCGCTTTCATATTAGAAACCATACTTTCGGCAGCTGCATTTTTGCCCGTTATTTTTCCTATTAAACGAATTGCGGTATATACTCCCTCGATATCGAAAGCTTCAATCGCAACAACTGTAATTCCTGCGTTTTCCAATGCGGCAACCTGCTCAACGGTTTGATTCATAGTAGCCATAATCAAAACTTCGGGATTAAGCGCAATTATACTTTCGATATTCGTTTCAAAACCCGATTGAACAGAGGGAACCGCCATAACTTCGGCAGGATAATCGCAATATTCACCCCTACCAACTAAGGTATTGCCAGCACCAAGCGCATAAATAATCTCACATTCGGAAGCAGATAGCGCAACTATTCGCTCTGCAGGTTTATCCAGGCTTATTTCCCTGCCCTTCATATCCGTAAAGTTTATGCCGGAAGTTGCAGAACCCGAAATGCTTTGGGCAACAGAGTCCAGCAAAACTCCCTCATAAATAGTTACGTTGTCATGAACTGCAAAGCCCAATTTGTTGGTTACATTGTGAAACTCTGTCGGGTTATCGGGAGAGAGCGAAAGAACAAATGCCTTGCCTGTTTCGTCGCCGCCCGTGTAGTTCAAACCGGCTACTAATGCTTCAACGCTCTCATAAGATTTATAAGGGTTGTCCGCAGAACGCAACAGAGCATTTTCAGAATCATCATAAGCGTAAACATAAAACGAATTTGCCTTGTCGATTATCATTACAATATTATCGACCACCGAGTTTTCCTGCTTCTCGCTTACAAAAGAAGTCATTATGTTTCTTGCATCCGACAGAGCGGATTTTTCATTGGCTTTATTGATAATATTCGAAAATGCAGGTATCAATATTGCCGCTAACACACCGATTACCGCAATAACGATAATCAGCTCAACGATGGTAAAAGCTTTTTTTGCTTTCATTTTTTTCCTCCAAAAAATTTAATCGCACTTTAAACTTGGTGTGCATACCAATTACGGTACGGTCTTTGCCGTACAAAACTTCAACCCTCCTTTTCATATAAGCTCTTGAATAGTAAAAACCGCACATGGAAGAATTGGGCGGCAGATAAATAAAAATAAAGCCCCTCCTCAACCCCAGGTAGTAAATATGTATTCAGGTCTCCCGACTTTGCTTCATTCTACTAAGGCGCCTTCCCGTTAATTACAGTGGCGTCTGCCCTTTCGTCAGCTTCACGGTTACTGGGATAGTTCGGAAATCTCATCCGCATTCCCTCAACAAATGTTGGCGTATCGCAAATACATACGGCTATTCAATTAAATAGATAGTAGCATGAGAGAGTGGAAATGTCAAATAGGGGGCTGTTATATATGTTTTTTCTGCTAATGTGTTCCAAATGCTCACAAAACAGTGTATAATAGAATTAGTAAACGGAGGTGGACAGGATGGATTTAGGCAACACCGGATTAACAACCACATATAAAAAGAATGCACGTGGCGAAACCTGTAGGGATATTCTAAAAAAGGTATATGCAGCCTTGAAGGAAAAGGGCTACGACCCTGTGAACCAAATTGTAGGCTACTTGATTTCGGGCGACCCAACGTATGTAACAGGCTACAAAAACGCAAGATTTTTAATAACCACAATGGAGCGGGACGAGCTTATGGAAGCGCTTGTTTCGCATTATTTAGAATCCCTTAACGGTGAAATTGAGGGCAAGCAATGATGCAAAGAATTCTTGCGCTTGATGTTGGCGATGTTCGGGTTGGCTTAGCAGTAAGCGATTTATTGGGATTAACAGCACAGGGGCTTGAAACCTACACCCGAACAGGCGATATCGAGCGTGATTGTGAGTATATAATAAGCCTTGCAAAAAAATATCAGCCTGTAAAGCTGTTGTTTGGTTTGCCAAAGAATATGGACGGCTCGGAGGGCTTTCAAGCCGACAAGGTGCGTGATTTTGCAAATGAAATACTAAAAAGACATGACTTTGAGCATGATTTTTTTGACGAGCGCTTAACTTCGGTTTCCGCAAAAAGACTAATAAATGATGGAATGGTAAAATCTAAAAAGCAAAAGGGTACAGTGGATAAAATCGCTGCGGCTATAATTTTACAAGGCTATCTCGATAGCTTTTAAAAAGAGGGGATAAAATGAGTATTGACGAAAATTTCAATAAGGACGAGTTCCAAGAAGTAATATTAAAAGATGAAGCAGGCAACGATGTGCATTTCGACCATGTGTTGACTTTCAAATACGAGGGCGAAAAATATGTTGCACTTATGCCATTGGACGAGGTTGAGGGAATGGACGATGACGAGGTGCTAATCCTTAGAATCGAAACCAAATCAGGCGAGGACACATACAAAACCATAGACAACGATGTGTTATTGAACGAGGTGTTTGACGAATTCCTCCGCCTGCTCGAAGAATTAGATGATGATTCAGAAGATTCAGACGAAGAGTAAGACGAATAAATGACAACCAATACGAAAGAAAGTGGCATAATTCCAAACTTCGAAGCGTTAAAACAAAAACGCAATGAGCAGGAGTTATGCCTATTAAATAATCTAATCAGTTTCACAAGCGGAAAAGACGAAAGCGAAAAAACAGCAGAGTTGATTTTCAAAAAATACGAGTGCATTTCTAACCTGCTAAATCACCCTTTAATGTTAGATAGAATTACATCGCTGCAAACAGAAAACAGTACAGCCTGCTTGCTTGCATTATGTGCATTAGCCTTTACAAATGAGGATAGCGTAACTAAGGCAAAGGCAAAAAAGCCGCTTAATAGCCTAGAAGCATTAGCTTCCTGCACAGCCAATATGTATCGCAATGCAAAAAACGAAGCGATTTCTTTACTTTTTGTGAACGAAAAAATGGAGTTAGTTAATTCAAGCGTGCTAACAAGCAATCATGTTTCGTATGCAAGGCTGAAAATTCGGGATATTCTCATAGCCAAGCCCGATTTGCAAAGTTGCGGATTGTTTTTGGTGCATAATCATCCGAATGGTCCTGCTACGCCAAGTCAAGCAGATATAGATGCTTTTAACAATCTGAAAAAGCGGCTTATTGGCTATGGAATTGCGGTGCTTGATTCTTTAATCGTGGCGCAGAATACGATATATAGTGTTGCGAATTGTAGGGCGATTGAGGTATAGGGAACTTAGAGTTTAGAAAAAAGTCGCCACTCGGTAGCATTGCAACTAATAATCATAGTCATTCGCTAAAAAAATGTTGGACGGCAATGCGTGTGTTCGCCGCTTTATCTATTAAAAAACAAACGGGAGGATAGCAAAATCCTCCCCTACAATACTTATGGAATCAGTTTACTTAATTTTGTTTTTGCTACTTTTTGAAAAAAGTAGTGGGTGTAGGGTGTAACCCTGCTCAGACTTTCGATAAACCCGGTGCATGGGGGGTCTGGGGGGTATCCCTCAGTATCAACATTCGTTTTTGGCAGCGTGTACGGCTTGAATTTGCCGCCCGAAAGACCGTAGGTTTTTAGGCAAATTTCTATTCGCAAAAGTGGAGTATCCACTTTTGCGACACTCTGTGCAGGGTGAAACCCTGCTGGGGTTTGGGATAACAGGGGTGCAAGCGTGCTATAAAATTGCCTAACGGGTAGTAAGATTATTCGCTTCGCTCATAGTTATATTGCTACGCATTTGATTTGGTTTTCTGCGAATACCAGTGATAGTATGCCCGTTTTGTGGACACAAACATAAGAGGAACGGCAAAACAATGCTTCCCTACCTTGTTCTTTTGTTACTTTTCTTTCAAAAAAGTAATGGGGTTGGGGGCGACGCCCCAAGAACGTGCCTTAACGTTCCTCGTGCCTGACGTACCCTCAAATAATCTCGCAACCCATATACGGAATCAATACCTTAGGAACACGCACACGACCGTCCCTCGTCTGGTAGTTCTCAATAATTGCCGCAACGGTACGCCCAACTGCAAGCCCAGAGCCGTTAAGAGTATGCACAAGCTCGGTTTTTGCGTTCTTATCACGCTTGAAACGAATCTGCATTCTGCGCGCTTGAAAATCCTCAAAGTTAGAGCAAGAGCTAATCTCTACATAACGCTCATAACTCGGCATATACACCTCTAAATCGTATGTCTTAGCAGAGGAAAAACCAATGTCGCCTGTGCTTAAAACCACTACTCTATAGGGAAGCTCTAACAGCTGTAACAACCTCTCGGCATCATGTGTTAGGCTCTCTAACTCATCGTATGAATTCTCGGGCAGGCTAAACTTTACAAGCTCTACCTTATTAAACTGATGCTGACGAATCAAGCCACGCGTGTCCCTGCCTGCACTGCCTGCCTCGGCTCTAAAACAAGCGCTGTATGCACAATACTTTATAGGCAACATTTCTGCGGAAAGAATCTCGTCCCTGTGCATATTCGTAACCGGAACTTCTGCGGTGGGAATCAAAAAATACTCCGTATCCATAACCTTAAACGCATCCTCCTCGAACTTCGGAAGTTGCCCTGTACCAGTCATAGAGGCTCTATTAACCATATATGGTGGCAAAATTTCGGTGTAGCCGTTGTCTGAGTGGGTGTCCATAAAAAAGTTCATAACCGCTCGCTCTTACCTTGCGCCCAAACCCCTGTATGTGGTGAAGCGCGCGCCAGTGGTTTTAGCAGCGGTGGCAGGGTCAAGTATATTCAGGCTTTTACCCAAATCCCAGTGCGCTTGCGGTGTAAAATCGAATTTTTTATGCTCAAAAACCCTGCGAACCTCTACATTTGCACTTTCGTCTAAGCCCTTTGGAATGCTTTCGTGCGGAAT
>JAAZFD010000289.1 GCA_012511925.1 Clostridiales bacterium | reverse complement strand
TCTGATGACTTTGTAATGCTTGATTCCTCATCGAAATACTCTGCCGGTAAGAAGTTTTTATCTAATAGGTGCTTGGGGTCGTCAGCATGATTCATTAGCAAATAATCTGCGTCCTTTAATAATGAATCGGAATCAGAGGTTAAAATAATGCTTTGAGGCGATAAGCTGCCGTAAATTACTTCATCATCATGTAGCTTTACCAAAGAGCGTGCAGTGCGTAAAAATATGTGCATTGCAGCCATGTAGGGCAGGCTTCCTCTCTCCTCGATATACTGTTTCAACGTAACGCCGTTATGATAGCTCTCAACCCAATAGAACTCATCACCTATCATGAATGAATCGGTGTTTGGAATATAGTCGGGTACATTTTTTACCCTGTTTGTATGTGCCTCTGCGGCTTCTTGTAACTTTACCTTGTTAAGCAATACTTTATAGAAATGCCTTGACCTTTTACTGTCAATAGCACATTTAATCAGAACTTTTTTATCTTTTTTTGTATCGTATGCAATGTACTTAGTGCCAAGCTCGTCAAAGGAAACCTCACAACCAACAATATATCGCTCTTTATGTGTAGAGCCTACAGCCATGTTGGGGTTTTTATTCTCGTATGCGCCACAGGTTAAGCCGCATATTGGGCATACTTCGTTTTCTATATGCTCCATACAGCCCATACATAGTCTTTTTGCTTCGCTCATAAAAATCACTCCTACTACTTAGTATCGCTCTTTCATTCTTCGCTCCATCTCTCTGGAAGCATCCTTTTGTGCAATATCATGCCGTTTATCATAAAGTTTTTTGCCCTTTGCTACTGCTATCTCCATCTTTACACGCCCATTGGAAAGATACATCGAAAGCGGAACCAAGCTATAACCGTCAGTTTGTGCTAAGCCCTTTAGCTTTCTTATCTGATGCTTGTGTAAAAGCAGTTTTCGTTCACGAAAGGGGTCTTGGTTGAATATGTTGCCTTTTTCGTATGGGCTTATATGCATGCCAATTACAAAGGCTTCTTCGTTCTTAACCTTTACATAAGCATCCTTTATATTCACCTTACCCTCACGAATGCTTTTTACCTCGCACCCCACAAGCACTATTCCGCACTCATAGGTATCCTCAATAAAATATTCGTGTCGCGCCTTTCTGTTTTGCGCTAATTGCTTTATTCCAACCTGCTTAGGCATTTGCCCTCTATCCCTACAATAATTCGTATAAATATACTTGTCTATCTTACACCAAAACTGAAACTATTGCAAGCCATAGTATATTCCGCTCTATCTGCGAGGTAGCAACACGCTTCTTATTCTATACTCGTAAAAACGAAAAGCAAAGCCTTGTAGCAAATCAAATGCCACAAGCAATGCTTCTACGGCAACAATTATTAGCCATTGAGGTATTTTTATTTGAGGTATGGTAAAGCCAAACAGCTTTATACCCAAAAATATTCCCAAGGCTAAGAACACATTGCAATATAAGAGTTTGATGCAATGCCCAATTATTTTGTCTTTTACTTTGCCATCGATAAACACCTTGAAAATTGCATAGTGCCCAAAAAGTCCAACATAGAGAACCGCAAACATTTTATCCGGAACTAACAATGCCGATAAAAGTCCTGTTGCCAAGTATGCTAAGAATGCGAACAAAAACTCCTCTTCACAAAGCAGTGCATATATTGAAACCGACGCAGTAAGTAATAATACAAGTCGTATATAGGGAATCATACCTGCCGCATAAAGCAAAACAACGCTTAATGCAACTACCATAGACGACAGCGACATTTTTGTGGCAATGCTTAACTTCATATTTTACCCCTTAACAGCATGGAATTAGGTCGCCGCCCATGGCTTCGCAACAGCAATCGGCGCAAATTATCGCAGAGCAACAATCGCAGGTAGAGCAGCCCTTATTGTCTTCCTGTTGCGAGCTTCCGTATCGCCTTCCACCACCATTACTACTATTGTTATAAGTGTAGGTTCGAGGGTTCGCCACCGTTTCGTAAGCGTTTTTGTACTCGAAATTGTTTGGCTCCATTCTGTATGCCGTTTCAAAATGCTTAGAGGCTGCATCGTGCATATTCATCTTATAGCTGACAACGCCGTATAGATAATGCCACATTGCGTTGTGCAAGCCGATTACATCTAGGGCTTGCTTAGCCATAAACAAATCGTTTCTTTGAATCATTTCGGCAACTCGTGAAAACTCATCGGCATACGCGCCCGAATAGCTATTGTTATGCGATTCGTTAGTGCTGTTCTGTTGCTTTTTGGTTAATAGGTCGTAGGCAACATTTATTTCCTTCAGCCTTTCGTTTGCCTCGTTTTGATAGGGGCTTCCTTGGTATCTATCAGGGTGATACTTTTTCACAAGCTCTAAATATGCTTTTCGAATCTCATCTTGAGAAGCATTTGGGCTAACTCCTAATACTATATACGGGTTCATTTTATCTCCTCGTTCATTTTATTTGCTAATAAGGGTGATTGCTTTTTCAAGTCAAGTCGCTTTTTCTTCTTGCAGCTGCACTCACCTAAGTGTCTATCCATCATCTTATATAAGCCTTCATAAAAAATATTATCTAATATCTCGCTGTTCGAATGAAGCTGCAATAAATCATACGCAAGTATGGCTTCGCTTAGTGCAATATCCATCAGAATTTTAGCGTGCTTACTATCAATATTACATACTATAAAGGGATTATAATTGCCCTTTTTAATGTCCTGCTCTCTATCTATTTCAGCATCCAACAAGTAAATCCACTTACCAATATTATAGCTTATTGCTTCGCACAGCTTCAAATCATTAGGTAGTATTGCCTTATTTGAGCATACACAATTCTTCATAAGCTCTCCAAAGGAATTTGCGACTATATCTACACTTTCACATTTTTCTTTTTCAAGTTTTTCTAACTCGGCTAAGCCGTTTTTTATGGCATTATTCGTTTCGGGATACATCCTTGCGGCTTTCTTTGCGGCGCTTTTATACAAGCCATACGAAATTCCAGATAGAACCTTTTTTTCGTCATTCCAATCATCGTAAAACTTGTAGTAGGCAAGCAACACGTTTACAGCGGCGCAGTATTCCATAACATTATTTTTTTTCGCCATGGGAATTTTCTTGAATAGAACATACAAGCAACTTCCAGGTTCGCATGGTGGAGTATCAGTCTCCTGCAATGCAGATAAAAAAATCGCCATGAATGTGCAATCGTAATTAAGCAAATACTGTGAATGTAAGCCAAAGCTACTTTGTAAAGCCTTGCACAAGCCGCAGTAATACGCTTTGTATAAAGCATAGTCGCACATACGCAGATATGGTTTGTAGGGCAAAATATATCCAAACATAGAAAAATTTTACCACTAACGCTCGTGTTTTTCAAATAGTAATAAAAAACGCAAATTTGTTCAAACTATAAGTATATAAACCTATGAAGTTATTGGTAGGTAAAGGAGGTAAATATGCATAAGGTTAATTTTATTAAAATCACATTGCTGATAGGAATCGTGGTTGCGCTTTCCGTTCTATGCTTAATGCTTTGGCAAATGAACAGGAGCTTTGAACCGCAAAGCGGAGCAAGATTTATAAGCATTTTCGGAGGGAATGTGCTATGAAAGACGATAAACAACCTGTGATTCCCATTTCCGACCATTTAGGTACGGCAGGCAACAACAATGCAGGCGAGCGTGAAACTCGCCGAAAAGGCAACAGAAAGAACATAACCGACTATTCAGAGAGAAAAGGTGAGTAGATGAAAAAAGAAAAGCCAACGCCCGAGCAACAGGCATATCTTGATAAAGTAAGCCAAAAGGCACCTAAAAGCAAGGTGCTATCTCAATGCATTAAGGCATTTATCGTAGGCGGACTAATATGCTGTTTGGGTCAGCTTGTTTCGGATATAGGCAGATTTCTCTTTTCATTCACCACAGCACAAAACGCGGGCTTTACTTCTATTGTGATGCTATTCTGAGGTGCATTGTTCACATGAATAGGAGTTTACGACAAGCTGGTCAAGTTTGTAGGCGCAGGCTCGATAATCCCAATCACAGGCTTTGCAAACGCTATCGTAGCATCTGCTATGGAGCATAAGCGTGAGGGCTATGTGTTGGGTGTAAGCGCAAAGCTATTTGCACTCGCAGGACCTGTGCTTGTTTACGGCATAAGCGCATCTGTTGTGGTCGGACTAATCTATTTTATTTTTGGTCTTTAAGGGGGTAGTATGAATTCTAATAGACAGGGGAAGCAATCGGTTGTGTTCCCATCAAAGCCTAAAATATTAGCTTCTGCGGCTATCGTTGGCGACTTAGAGGGTAATGGACCCATAGGCAAGCATTTTGATTTTATTTTAGAGGACGATACATGGGGCGAGGATAGCTGGGAAAAAGCAGAACGAAAGATGTATGAACAATCCGTACGGCTTGCTTGTAACAAGTGCAACATTGCGCCCGAAAATTTGGATTGTATGGTAGGTGGCGATATTTTGAACCAGTTGATATCTGCCAACTTTGGGGCTCGTGCCTTAAAAGCTCCCTACTTAGGAATGTATAGCGCTTGTGCAACGATGATCGAATCGATGCTAGTTGGCACCATCATGATAGATGGTGAATACGCTTCAACCGTAAGTGTAACTGCATGCAGCCATTTCTCTACGGCCGAACGGCAGTATAGGTCGCCTCTCGAGTTAGGCGGACAAAGACCCCCCACAGCTCAACGCACAGTAACGGGCTCGGGATGTGCGATATTAGTTTCAAACGAGTATAAGCCAAGCGTAACCAACACCGATGAGCTTTATCAATCCATCGAAATAACAGGCGGAACAATCGGAAAGGTTATCGACTTAGGAGTAAAGGATGCTAACAATTTAGGTGCGGCAATGGCACCAGCGGCGGCAGATACCATCGAAGCTCACCTAAACGATTTCAATAGAACCGTGGATGATTACGATTTGATTGTAACTGGCGATTTAGGCAGTCTTGGTTCTGCATTGCTTATCGACTTATGCAAGGATAAAAATATCGACTTAAAGGACAAGCATATAGACTGCGGAAACACAGTTTTCTGCGAAGCGCAAAAGTTTGATTGTGGCGGAAGTGGCGGTGGTTGCTGTGCTGTAACACTTTGCGGTTATCTTCTTAAACGCTTGGAAGCAGGGGATATCAACAAAATGCTTTTCATAGCAACAGGAGTTCTATTAAGCCCCGACACTACCCTGCAGGGCGATACGATTCCGTCCATTGCACATGCGGTGGTTTTAGAAAGGAGCAATTCATGAGCGATTTCACACAATATTTCTGGGCATTTGTCGTAGGCGGCGCGTTGTGCGTTATCGGTCAACTGCTATTATCCTACACAAAGCTAACTTCTGCAAGAATCCTTGTTCTTTTCGTTACATCTGGTGTAATCTTTACCGCATTAGGATTATACAGACCCTTAGT
>JAAZFD010000288.1 GCA_012511925.1 Clostridiales bacterium | reverse complement strand
GTCAAGAGTTTTTGAATGTTGAAAGAGCAGACGCTATTTTTTCACAGCAAAAATCGTTGGAAACGGCTTGTTATCAGTATCGCCCACCAAAACCTAAACAAAATAGGCACACGTTTCCGAGGGCCTTTTCGTTTAAGCAAGTACAGGCTTTTCATACAATATTCTGTCTGCCGCGTCGCTTTTAAACTGATTCGTGTATAAATCATAGTAGTAGCCTTTAAGTTCCAATAGCTCGGAATGCGTACCGTTTTCGGTTATCTTTCCTCCCCTAATAACCAAAATTCTGTCAGCATTTCTTATCGTGCTTAACCTATGCGCAACAATAAAGCTCGTTCTACCCTTCAAAACGCTTTTAATTGCGAATTGAATGAGCTGCTCAGTTTCGGTATCGATAGAGGAGGTAGCCTCGTCTAATACAAATATTTTCGGGTCTGCAAGTATTACCCTTGCAAAGGAAAGCAACTGTTTTTGACCGGTTGATAGCAATACGCCGCCCTCTCCTACTTCCGTATAGTAGCCCTTATCCTGCTTTGTTATGAAGTCATGCGCATGAACCAACTTAGCAGCGGCTATAACCTCCTCTTCGGTTGCATCGGGTCTGCCATACGCAATGTTCTCAAATATTGAACCCGAAAACAAATGCGGTTGTTGCAGCACGTAACCCAAGCTCGATTGTAACCACGCTTGACTTCGCTCACGATAATCCACACCATCAATCAGTATTCTGCCCGATGTCGGCTCGTAGAACCTGCATATAAGGTTTACAATGGTGCTTTTGCCTGCACCAGTTTCACCAACTAATGCGATTGTTTGTCCTGCATCAACGTGTAGGTTGAAATTGTCAAGTACCTGCTCGCTACTCCCTACATTGTAGGCAAAATCAACGTTTTCAAAGTCGTTTTCTCCCTGTATTTTCGGAAAGTTCTCACGCTTAGGCTCGAAGCAATCGCCGTAAATCGCTTCGATTTCAGCGGAGTCCTCAATCTCACAAGGCGTATCGATTAAAGCCAAAACCCTCTCTGCACTCGCCTGTGCGCTTTGCATTTCAGCGAATATCCTCGCAATACCTTGTATAGGCTCAAAGAACTGCGTTGTGTATGCGATAAATGCTGCCAACGTTCCTATAGAAATTGTAGCGTTTACCGTTTGCAAAACATCAGAGCCGCCGTAGTACAGCGCAAGTGCTGTTCCAACAGAACCCAATAGCATTACCAAAGGCATAAATATAAAGGAAAGCGTTGCAGAGCGAATAGACGCATGTTTCATCTCGCCTGTTACTTTTTTGAATTCAAAAGCGTTCTTCTCCTCACGCACCAAGGTTTTCGTAGTAACCGCACCCATTATTCCCTCGTTGAAAGCACCTGTGATTTTCGAGTTGGTTTTGCGAACCTTCCTCTGATATTTAAGCATTGCCTTTTGAAACAAAACGCATAGTATTGCCAAAGGCGGAACGATAACTATTACTATAAGCGCCAGCTTCCAGTTCAGAATAAACATAGCAATCAATACTCCAATCAAAAAGGCTATTGACCAGAAAACGTCTATAATAGCCCATGCTATCATCTCGCTAAGCCTTGCTATATCGCTTAATACTCTTGCCATTAAGTACCCAACAGGGGTTTTATCGTAGAATGAAAACGATAATTTTTGAAGCTTCATAAAAGCCTCTTGGCGAATATCGTACGAAATTCTCATTTCGAGCTTTCCGCCACCTGTTATGAAGTACAATATGCTTAGGCTTTGTACTACTACAAATAGGACATATAGAAGTATGAACATCGATAGCCCTTCTATTGTGTTTTTCAAAACAAAAGTATCAATAGCATACTTAGTCATAAGCGGGTAAACAATATCTACCGTAGCAACTATAGCCATTGCAGCCACAAGAGTGAATATCAAGGTCTTGTAGTTAAAGGCGTATTTCAGTAGCCTTTTCCAGATGCCAACGTTTATATGTTCGTCAACTCTGTCAAAATCTTGTTCATCATATCCGTTCATTATTTTCACTTCCTTCCATAAGCTCGACCTCGAGCATATCTTGTATTTGAGCAATTCGCTTATATAGTCCCTCTTGGGC
>JAAZFD010000287.1 GCA_012511925.1 Clostridiales bacterium | reverse complement strand
TTCGATTTTAGCAAAAAGTTTCTTGTAGAACGCTTAAATGAAATATACGGTCTGCTTGCACGAATTTTCGTGAGATGCGTTCTAAAAGCTCCTACAGTATTGGCAATCGCCATAGTGTTGTCATTCAAAATAATTATAAGAGGTAACTCGGAGTGTCCTATGTCGTTCATAGCCTCAAAAATCATACCTCCCGAGCAAGCGCCATCGCCAACCAAGGCAATGGAGAGAGAATCATCATTTTTCAACTTCTTAGCACGAGCTATTCCTAAAGCAGCTGAAACAGAGGTGCTTGCATGACCCGTATTAAAAAAATCATATTCGCTTTCGCTGCGTTTTGGAAAGCCCGAAAGCCCACCAATTTTTCTCAAGGTGCTAATTCTATCAGCTCTGCCTGTAATCATTTTATGAACATACGACTGGTGCCCAACATCGAATACGATTGAATCCTTTGGAATATCGAAAGCTATATGAATAGCTAATGTCAATTCTACAACGCCTAAATTTGGTGATAAATGACCTCCGTTTTTTGAAACGGTTTCAATCAATACATCACGAATTTCCTTTGAAAGAGCAACGAAGCTTTTGGGATTGTTTTTATATAGTGCTTTTACATCTTTGGGACTTTGAATTTTATCTAATAATGAGTGCTTCATTTTTTCCTCCATTGTTTTTCAATTCCTTTGGTATGATACCACATTATCTGCGCTGGTTCAAACAAAAAAGCCGCAAGCTATTAGCCTACGGCTTTTAACTTAGCTTTTAGATAACATATTCGCCCATCGCTTTATCGCAATCAGAAATGCTTTTTGATAGTTCTTTAACATACGAGCCTAATACCTTGACTTTCAAAACGCTTGTTTTTCCAAGGAAATCTCGATTTACACTCATAAGTCTTCTATAAATTGATAGCAGTAAAGTAAATCTCTCTTTTTGCTTTGAAAGCTCTTCTTCACGTGCAACAACTGTTTCACGCAACTCTTGCAGCTCATCATAAACCCTTGGCAAATCCTTGTACGAATTATTTTCGATTTCGGAAATGCGCTGCAATGCTACAGCTCCACGGTTTGCGCTTTTCGCCAAAGCCCCCAAGGCTTCGAATAGCGAATGCACATCTAAGCCCTCAACATTCGAAAGACCATCTACAGCAGATGACACCGCATCAAGGAGTTCACCGCTGTTTTGCTTAGCTTTTAGCTTTTTTGATTGCTTATAGGGGTTGTGTGCTTCTATACCTTCCGCTTTTAGCTCTTCTATTACGCTTTGCACCAACTCGGGGTTATTTTTGATAACAGCTCTATACTTATTTTGAAATCTAAGCATTTTTGATGTATCATTATCACCCATTTGCATTGTGCAAGCCCTAACAGACATTCCTTTTGCTTGCTTCGTTAGTATTGTTTTTAGCAGTTCCCTAACGTCTGAATCCGTAAAAGGAACGAAAGCAGTAGCTCCGATAAACATTTCGTCTGATTCATCCATGCTTTTTATTCGCACATAATAGTAGTTTCTGATGCTGTTTGGCTGTCTGCCAGTTAAATCAGCCACCTTTTCAAATACAGACTTTAACGGCTTGCCTAGTTGCCTTGCAGCCTTAACCTCTTCAAAAAGCATATTCTCTTCAGATTCATTCCAACCGGAATGTGTTAGTTTTAGTAAACGCATATTCATAAACAATAATTTCCTCCTTGTTATGTTGATGTCTATTATTACCATAAAAACTACAGATATACTTATCATTGTGGATTCGACAGCAATCTGAAAACTTCGCAAATTTAAATCAAAAAAATCGGTCGTTTGACCGATTATCAAAAAATTGCGTACTACTCGATTCTTTGAACCTTTATACAATCATCATGAAATTCAACTGTTGCAGAATTAGTCTTATCCATGGCTTTGTTAAACTCTTTTGCACTTGAAACTATTTTATCTTTTGAATTTTTAACTATAGCATACCCACGCTTCAAAACCGCTTTGGGAGACAGCGATGATAATGCTTCATTGATGATGTTGAAGGTATGCTTATGCTCTAACAAGATTTTTCCGGCAAAATTAGATATGTTCGACTCGATTTCTGCGAGTTCAACGCTTGCAAGGCTCAAATTGTTTTCGGAAATAGCAAATGAGCTTGATTGGAACAGGTTATCTACCGTAATGCGATGATCTTTAATCAAATCAAAAGCATACTCGTACAAATCGTTATGAATCTCATCCAACTCAGATTCAAAATCGCTAAACATGGGTACGGCAATCTCCGCAGAAGCTGATGGTGTAGGCGCGCGCATATCGGCAACGAAGTCTGCAATTGTGTAATCGGTTTCATGACCGACAGCAGAGATAATTGGCGTAACACATTCAAAAATTGCCCTTGCAACGCCCTCATCATTGAACGCAATTAAGTCCTCGTAGCTTCCGCCACCACGACCAACTATAATTACATCAACATAATCTAAACTATCTAAACATTGAATCGCTGAAATAATCTCATTAGGAGCATCAACACCTTGCACAGCACAATGGCAAAGCAGAATGTTCATCTTCGGAAATCTGCGTGAAGCAACGGTTACTATATCATGGTAAACCGCACCAGTGTTTGAAGTTACCACTCCAATACATCTTGGCAGAAAAGGGATAGGC